>CP072328.1:900000-1021750 GCA_018127705.1 TM7 phylum sp. oral taxon 349 | reverse complement strand
CCTCGCGCACCGCAAAGAATAGCTTTCGGGACTTCTGAAGGTACTTTGCAGAGCTATGCGCGCTCACCCTTGAAGGGGGGAAATGAGGGTCGTAAACCTCACCCTGCACGAGGTGAAGATTGTTGACGGCGGTAACAACGTCGTTGCGGTCTTCCCTAGTGACGGGGTGGCTCGGGTTTCCCAGCACGATGTGCTGGTGGACGAGATCAACTCGATCCCGGTCGTTAAGACCGAGTTCGGGGAGGTTCTTGGCCTGCCTGAGCCTGCCGAGGACACCGTCTTCATCGTGAGTCGCATCACGGTGGAGGTGGCGCGCGCCCGGGGTCTCAACACGGACGACCTGCTCATTACGAGTGGGGCTGTCCGCGACGACCAGGGGCGAATCGTCGGTTGCCGCGCGCTTGCGCGGCTCTGATGCCTCGGTATCACACTGAACGGGCAGTAAACCCGGACATGATGAATTTTGGTGGATACCAAAATTCATCCGCCTGTATCTAGGCTAAAGTCGTTGAACGTGTGTGAAGTAGCTCGCTACTTATAAGCATTACGTCACTGACATGATTCACCCAGTTTCCCCGCACTGGTTTCTCAAAGCGGGGAATATTCCTTGGATACTTGTGTTTGCTAATAAAGTATTTTTGATAAACATAAGTAGTTAAGGTGCTAAAGATAACAAAGAGCATCTGGGCGTTTAAGTAGAGATGCTCTTATGGTTCAATCTCAAACTTATACTGACCTTACTAGCTCCTCTTCTTCCTCCCTATTTCTGAGGCATATCAAATCGCACGAAGGTTTATGTCGGGTCGCTCTCAACAAGAAAACACTTGAGCATGCTAACCTGGGAATTAATCTTGATGATATTCCTGTTTCTGGCGGCTTCCGAGGGGGCGGGACGCAACGTACTGCTTGCAGCGTTGTATGATGGACTCAGGGCACACCGTCCGCGCGATGTTGACTTTATCAAGTTTTACAAGCGGCTGACAGCGACTCTTCGTATGATGCGTACGATACTCTTGAATCATTAGCAGAAGTATTATCTCCAGATGATTACTCGCATGGTTATGGTGTTAGCGTCATAGAGACGTCGGAGCAATACATGAGTCAGCAAGATTTTACAATGAATCAATTGCTCGCTTGCAAAGAGAACACCGATCAGTGGAGTCTTTATACTACTAGACAAGCGGTGTTTGATACAGCAAATAATATCATTCGCCCGACACTATACGAATTTAACGAGGATAGAGGATATCAATTAAGTTCTAAATTAGTACTTAAGGCACTGCGATTATTATCGCAGATGGAGGTTGACGGTCTATCGGATGCGAGGATTTGCGGTATTGGCTTGAAAGACTTAAGTAATTTTTATCGCGACCCAGCGTATGATTACTTCATGCAGCTGCTTCAACTTGATAAGGCGCTCGAAAATGGGTGCGATGTAGCGGAACAATATATGCGAAACCTGCGTGAATTTGACTTATGCCCGTACGACAGCAGCTTGGATGTCACCGTTGAGGAATTGTACGAAGGGCTGCTGCAAACAGTTTATGATTTCGACATGTCGGACGGCGCACGCTGCGCACTTGATAGAGGACATCGTATGGCGCGACTAACTCATAAGGTTGGCGACTATGCACCCTGAGCGTGTAGATAAAATGATATAATACAATCATGAAACACGCGTTTAAACCGCAACGAATTTTGTGGGTTGATTTGGAAATGACAGGACTTGACCCAGTACGCGACGAAATTCTGGAAGCAGCAGCAATCGTAACTGATTGGGATTTTCATGAGGTTGCGACGTTTGAAGGTATTGTGCGGCATGAGCCGACAAAATTAAAGCGATTGCTTGATCGCAATGCAGCGTTCTGGGACGCGAACCCTAAGGCGCGGTGCGGGCTTGAGGCGCAAAATGATAGCGGCAAAGCACTCGCAGCGGTTGAGCAGGATTTGCTGGTATTCTGTGATGAACATTTTGCGAATGAACCAAAGATTTTGCTTGGCGGTAATTCAATACACCAGGATCGGCGATTTATTGACCAATGGTGGCCGGCAGTGTCAAGGCGATTGCACTACCGGATGCTTGATGTAAGCGCATGGAAAGTGGTGTTTGAGGGAAAATTTGGGAAGAAGTTTGCGAAGCCAGAAGAGCATCGAGCGCTTGACGATATTCGCGGTAGCATTCAGGAATTGCAATATTACTTAAAGAAAGTGAAGATGTAGGCGATGGAAACAACGGCACTTAGTGATCTGTGGCGCGATATAGAGACGACCGAACCAAACGATCGGCGAAAGCTAGCAAAAGAGCTGGGATTGCCGGATTTGCAAGCGCGCGTGTTAGTACAGGATCGGCAGTTATCTCAGGCGATTGAGGGCGACGATTGGCTGCTGATTCAATTGGAACTGCCAGAAGTGAAACGGCGCGACGTCGTATTACGCAATCTGACGCTGCTGCTTGGCGCATCGCAGATTGTGACAATTCACGCGGGTGCACTTGATGCGGAGATTACTGAGCGGGTACAGACGCGCCATCGCGAGTCATTGACACCATCGTTGATTGCGTCAATCATTTTGCAGTACACGGTAGAGCAGTTTACGCCAATCTTGAATAAAATTGATGATGTAACCGATCAGCTAGAAGATACGATGATTCGTACGCCGCAGCATAAGCAGGTACAGCAACTATTTATGTATAAGCGGCAGTTGGCGGACTTGCGTAAAGTAGTATTGTCACTGATGAATACGCTTAACGGTTTGAGCAGCGGGCGTTATGAGCTGTTTGAGGAGCGCTATGAATTGTACGCGCGCGATAGCTACGACTACGCTTGGCGTACGCACGAGCTGATTGATACGATGCGCGATCTGCTAACGAGCGCACTTGATATGTATTTATCGGTGGTGTCAAATCGCATGAACGATGTCATGAAACGCCTGACACTAGTAACAACGATTTTTATGCCGATTTCGTTTTTGACTGGACTTGGCGGCATGAATTTTTCGCAGCTGCCATTTCATGACGATACAGCGTTTGTGATCATCATGGTATTGATTGTTGTTATGCCGCTTTTGATGGTGTGGTATTTCGTATGGAAAAAATGGCTATGACACATAAAGACTTAGAGGCGTTTTTGCTAAGTTTGCCAGATGCATGGCTTGATTACCCGTTTGGTGAATCGCCGGCGGTATATAAGGTTGGGCATAATGATGCACCAGGGCAGCGTGAAAAGATGTTTGCGCTCATTGCCGAGGGCTCTCAGCCGCTGCGCGTGAGTCTAAAATGTGACCCGCAGTTGTCGTTACGTTTACAGCAGAAATACGAAACAGTGCAGCCGGGGCATCATCTAAACAAAAAACACTGGATTACAATAATTTGCAGCGGGCAATTGAGCGACGACGAGATTAAAGATTTGGCGCGGTTGAGCTATCGGTTAGTCGCCGGGTAGCTATTGTTTTGATGCGCTAAATTTATCGTATGCGGCAAGGATAGTATTAATATTTTTTATAGACGCATCGCAGAATTCAGTGATGTCTTTATTTTTTGTAGCGCGCTTTAGTTTATTTATTTGCGTTTTAAGCAATGATAATTCATAAGTCATCTGTGTCGTGTATGTGCGGTCTAAAATTCCTTTTTGATGGGCGTCGTTGAGTTTTTTCTCAATCGATTCTAGATATTTTTTCTCTGAAGCACTATTCGCCGTTTTTATTTTTTTACTTTTCATAATAGTCTCAAGCTGAGCTTTCATGGATGTTAGCGTGGACGATAATGAAGCATTTGCTTCAGCAATCTCTATTTGCACAAGTTTTGTAGTTTCGGCTTTCGCGACAGTTCCAAGCGTATCAACGCGCTGCGATATAGGCAGAAGCATCTCATTGGAATTTGGGCCTTGACTACTTGTGATAACAATAAATATGACGACAACCGCTGTAAGTACAGCGCCAATCAGCCCAAAAACAGCAAACCGGTTGACGGTGCGCTCCTCAAGCGGGGCGATTCGGTTGAGATAGTCGACGGTTGTGTAATCATCGGGCGTTGCCGCTGGAGCTGGGGAATTGAGATTATTAAATGCTGGATTGGAAAATTGTGTTTGGCTTGAGCCCGGGCTTGGGATCGGATTTTGCGCCGACTGCGGTTGGTATGGTGCTTGCAATGGCTGTGGACGGTATGGAGTTTGTGCTGGCTGCGGTATTTGCTGTGCCGACTGTGGTCGTGGCTGAAGTGATTGCAACTGTGGATAGCCTGCCCGAGACCGAGGTGTCATTTCCGGTATTGGCTGTGGCGCTGAGTTGCTCGGTGCGGCGTGTAGATTCTGATTCGAATTTTGGCTTGGCGCCGGATTAACCGGCGGCAGCGACGAAGACCCCTGCGGCTGTTGAGGGTTTTGCAGTGAACGATAGGGGTCTTGCGGATTCATATAATCCCATTTAACCATAATCGATAACAGAGGTAAAGAGTGATATAATAAATTCTATGGATGCCAAAGAGGAGGTGCGCGCGCGGCTGAACATTGAAGATGTGATCGGCGAGTATGTACAGCTGAAACGGGCAGGGCGCAGCTTTAAGGGACTAAGTCCATTTACAAGCGAAAAGACGCCAAGTTTTTTCGTTAGTCCCGACAAAAATATTTGGCATGATTTTAGCAGCAACAAGGGCGGCGATGTGTTCGCGTTTGTGATGGAAGCTGAGGGTATGGACTTTCGTCAAGCTCTGGAGTTTTTAGCGAAAAAAGCGGGCGTTGAGCTGAGCGACTACGAACCAGCGCACGCTAAAGAACACGCAGCGCGTAAGAAACGCTTGCTTATAGCAAATCAATTAGCGGCACGGTTTTATCAACAGTGTTTACTGCATAATCAACACGCGATGGAATATGTATTTCGCGTGCGCAGCCTATCTAAACAGGTTGTGGCAGATTTCCAAATTGGTTACGCGCCCGATAGCGGCGAAGCGCTCGTACGCGCTCTGGATAAAAAAGGGTTTTCGCGGCGCGAGCTTAATGATGCCGGCCTGCTCAATCGCTTCGGCGGCGATATGTTCCGCGGACGTATGATGGTACCGCTAATGGACTCAAGCGGTCAGGTGATTGGATTTACCGGGCGAATTATCGGTGATGTACCGAACGCGCCAAAATATTTGAACACGCCGCAGACGTTGCTTTATGATAAGGGACGGCATATTTTTGCGCTCAGCCAGGCAAAGCAGGCGATTCGTCAGGCAGGATTTATTGTGATGGTTGAGGGGAATCTTGACGTCGTAAGTAGCCATCAAGCGGGTATCAAAAATGTCGTAGCAACTGCCGGTACAGCAATGACCGAGCAGCACATTCGCGCCGTGAAGCGCCTAACGGGAGATGTGCGACTAGCGTATGATGGCGACAAAGCGGGTGTAGCAGCGACGGAGCGTGCGATTACGCTGGCGTCGCAGGCGGGTGTCGAACTAACGATTATTAGTTTACCGGAGCAGTATAAAGACCCTGATGAGCTTATTCAGGCAGACGTAAGCTCGTGGCAGCGAGCAATTGACACGGCGGAACCGGCAGTTGACTGGATACTGCGGCAGTATGCATCGCGGTTAGATTTAGATACGGCGGCAGGTAAACGTAATTTTACTACGGCAGCACTTGGCGTAATCCGCCTTTTAGGCGACCCGGTGGAGCAAGAATACTATTTAACACGGACGGCAGAGTTGGCGCAAACGAGCGTTGAAACAGTGCGCGCAAAATTTGCAGGCGGTAAAACGCGCGAAAAACCGCTTAAACCAGTTGCGCAGTCGGCGCAAACGGCAAACAATGACGCATATGTCAAGGAGGATAACGCGCTTGCATTGGCGTGCTGCGATCTACGCTGTCGGGATATGCTGCGCCGTATTGATGCCACGCATTGGCATGAGGCGTCTCGGCGTGCGCTTGCTCTATATTTACAGTCGCATGATGAGCTCATTCAAGTAACGCCGAAGGAGTTGCAAGAATATGACATCTATGTAAAAATAGTACTATTACGCGCTGAAGAGCGGTATGGGGTCTGGAGCGGTGAGGATCGCCAGCTTGCGATGAGACAATTGCTACAGCAGATAGAACATGAACACGCGAAACAAACACAGGACAGATTACTCGCGCAGTTGCGAGACGCCGAAGCAGCCGGCGATGAATCGGCGGCGGAGCGTTTGCGAACTGCGCTCAACAATATAATCAAGGAGAAAGTACGTGGCAAACGATGACGATCAAGCGCAAGCAAAAAAAACAATGTCCGCAGCACCAGCGGATGATTTTACAAACCAGGATTTTGACGGGCCGGCCGCCGATGACTTGATGGACGAAGATACGCCGGAGGATATCCTGAACGCGCACCAGTATTTTGATGATATCTCGGATGATTCGGTGCGCTTGCACCTGCGGGAAATTGGTAAAATTCCATTGCTTAGCGCCGAAGAAGAACTGGCGCTTGCTCAGCGCGTGAAAGATGGCGACAAAAAGGCGAAGGATAAAATGGCGGAAGCAAATATGCGCCTTGTTGTATCAATTGCAAAGCGCTATAGCGGACGCGGGCTTGATTTTCTTGATTTGATCCAAGAAGGGCACACGGGATTATTGCGTGCTGTTGAAAAGTTTGATCCGGATAAGGGATTCAAGTTTAGCACCTATGCTACCTGGTGGATTCGCCAAGCGATTACGCGCGCCATTGCCGACCAGGCGCGTACGATTCGCATTCCTGTCCATATGGTTGAGACGATTAACAAGCTGTTGCGCACGCAGCGCCGCATGACGCAAGATTTGAACCGCGAACCAACAATTGAGGAGCTCGCTAAAGAGCTTGATATGGAGCCGGATAAGGTTGAATACGTCATGAAGATCAAGCAAGATATTTCTAGCCTTGATGCGGGCGTTGGGCGTGACGGCGAAGAAGATGGCGAGTCGGTGCTGGGCGATTTTATTGAAGACGAAGACACGATTAGTCCGGAAGAAGCGGCATCAAACGAGCTATTGAAAGAACAAGTGCAAGATTTGCTTAGCACGCTGAGCGACCGTGAACAAAAGATTATTCGTATGCGCTTTGGGTTAGACGGCGGCAAAAGCCACACGCTTGAGGAAGTTGGGCAAGAATTTGCGGTGACGCGCGAGCGCATTCGCCAAATTGAAGCAAAAGCTCTTGCTAAACTACGCAAGCACAAAGATGCGAAAAAATTATTTGAATATTTGCGCTAGGGGCATTGCGTCCGCTGCTATTTAACAATTCGGAGCGCCCCTCAACAAAAAGAGCGCTCCGTTTTTGTAATTTATTTTGTATCTGAAGCCTGTTAGTACAACGTAGACGACGTATTAGCAGGTGCAAGCGACGGATCGCTAAGTATGGCAATGATAAAAATAATCCCCGCAATAAAGCCAATTACAACCTCAATAATTCCCCAAACTAAACTCACCGTGCCGATTGTAGTAGACATACCGGCTTCGCGTGATTTATTACGCGACAGGATGCCGAGAATGAGTCCGCCAAGACCGATGCCGAGCACGTTAAGAATGATACCGATGATACCGAGGTTCTGCCCCGGATTTTCGTATGCGTACCCCGGCTGCGCATAGGGTTGTTGATATGGCTGACCAGTGCTTGGCGTTTGATACTGCTGGTAGGGCTGTCCTGCCGGTGGAACGTAGGCTGGCTGTGGCGGCACAGGTGAAGCTGGTTGCGGTGGGGTTTGCGGCGCGGTTTGTTGTGTTTCGTTACTCATAATGATTCTCCTTCATATCGTATTATACTTAATTATAGCGTACTAGCGGTTAAAAATGGATAATGGCGCAAATTTTGTCAAGCTGCTGGTGTAAACTATCAATTGTGCTGTCGTTATGAACATAGTAATCAGCGATAGCGATTGGGCCGCCCTTTTCAAGATTCTCAATCTCTGCCCAGTCGCGCGAACTTGCTTCTTCAACAGTAAGCGGACGGACGGGGCGCGTTGTCAGACGATGGTGGCGCAGGCGCTTTGGCGCAACGATTGCCACAACGGTGAGGGCGCTGGAAAATTCGCGTTTTAAGGTTTTATACTCCGTCCACGTATATAATCCATCAGCGACGATGTGCCGTTGCCCGGCGTTAATGAGATTGTGAATTTCGCGAATGATGTGTTTTACGACGAAATCTTTACCTTCGCGTGCGCGAATATCTTCACGGAAAGCGCGTTCGTTAGCTTCGCTCCAGTCAATGCCGGCTTCCTTCATGGCGCTTAAGATAACGCCGCCAAAGTACACGCGCGGGTAGCCTTTGTTGATAACGTAGCTTGCGGCTTCGGACTTGCCGCTACCCGTTAGTCCAACGAACGCGATAATTTTGATGTTTGCAGGAATTTCACTCATAGCTTTATCATATCAGATATAATAGATTTATGACGAAACGCTTAGTAATTATTGACGGCAAAAGCGTATTTTATCGCGGTTACTATGCGATGCCGAATCTGTCAACGGCGGACGGTACGCCGACGGGCGGCGTGTACGGATTTGCGGCGCTGAGCCTTGAGCTGATTCGACAGATCCAGCCCGATTACGTATGCGTGGCATGGGATAAGCCGAAAACAAATATTCGTAAGCGTCTCGAAATCTACCCCGAGTACAAAGCCGGGCGTAAGCCGGCGCCACCAGATTTTTACGCGCAAATTCCGATTTTGCATGAACTGCTTGATGCGTTTGGCTGGCCGCTCTACGAATTTGACGATTACGAAGCGGATGATATTATGGCAACGCTTGATCGCCAGGCAGAGGCGCGCGGCAATATTGAGACCTATTTAATTACAAGCGACTTAGATGCGCTGCAGATTTTGGACGATAATACGTTTTTGTATGCATTAAAAAAAGGCGTGTCAAACATTGATAAATTCGATGTGGCAGAATTTGAAGCGCGCTACAGTATTCGAATTGATCAATTTCTTGACTTAAAGAGCCTAAAAGGCGACGCCAGCGACAATATCCCTGGTGTCGCAGGCGTTGGCGAAAAGACGGCGACACAGCTATTGCAGCAATTTGATACACTCGACGGCATTTACGAGCATCTTGATGACGTGAAGGAAAGTGTGCGCAAGAAATTAATTGCAGGCAAAGATTCGGCGTATATGAGTAAGCGGCTTGCAGCGTTAATGTTTGATGCACCGGTGGCACTGGATCTGCCAGCGATGGATATCGCGCGACTTGATACAGCAAAGTTGAAAGCGATGTTAGTGAAATTGGAATTCCGCAGTTTGCTGCGAAAATTGCCAGATGCTATGAAAGATAAAGATAATGCGCCAACAATGCCTGCACTCGACACAAATGATATTGAAGAAATCGAACCAGGCACAGCGCAGGCGGTTTTGATAATGGCGCCGGAATTAGTAGTCTGGGCTGACGGCGATAACGTATGGCTTAGCCACGAGCGTACTAAAGCTGCGTGTCTCACTCGCGTTGATGCGGCGAAAATCCTTGTTCACGTACCGATGATTGGGCATGATGTAAAAATGTTTTTAAAGCAATTGCTTGCCGATGGAATCACAACGTTACCAAAAGTACAACATGATACAGCACAAGGTTCGTTTCTCCTGAATCCGTTGCGAAAATCACGTCGACTGGAAGATCTCGTTGGGCTAGAGTCAATTGATAGCCCTCAAAGCGCAGTTCGCGCGATCTGGGCGTTGTACGATGAACAGCGGCAAGCATTTGAAGCGTTGCCTGACTTGTCGCGCGTAGCGCATGAGATGGACTTTCCGCTCATTGCAATCCTGGCGCGCATGGAGCATCAAGGGATTCGTTTAGATGCGGGTGTGCTTGATGCGATGAATACAAAATTAACTCGCGAAATTGCAGACATACAAGCGCAGGTGCATGATATGGTCGGCTACGAATTTAATGTTTCCAGTCCAATGCAGTTGTCTGAGGCATTGTTTACAAAATTACAACTGCCAACTGTCGGGATTAAAAAAGGACGCACGGGATATAGTACTGGGCAAAAAGAATTAGATAAATTGCGCGGGCAGCATCCAATTGTTGAGCTGGTTGAACGCTACCGCGAGCTAGCAAAATTACAGAATACGTATGTTACGACGTTGCCGCAGCAGGCTGACGAGCGCGGCTATGTGCATACAACATTTAACCAAGATGTTGTGGCGACGGGGCGTCTGAGCAGTACCGACCCGAATCTGCAGAATATTCCAATCCGTACGGCGCTTGGACGACACATTCGCGATGCATTTGTGCCGGCAGACGGAAATATGTTCGTAAACGCCGATTATTCACAGTTTGAACTGCGTCTTGCGGCGGTGATGGCGGGCGAGCAGAGCATGATAGACGATTTCAATAGCGATACTGACATTCACGCCAAAACTGCTGCCGAAGTGTACGGTGTACCGCTTGATGACGTGACGCCCGCGCAGCGCCGGCGCGCTAAAGTAGTAAACTTCGGTGTGCTATACGGTATGGGGCAGCATGGGCTAGCGGCAGCGGCGCACATGAGTTACGCTGAGGCGCAGCATTTTATCGACGAGTACTACCGTATGCATCCGAATCTGAAAGCATATATGGAAAATACGATTCAAAAGGCGCACGACGACGGTTTTGTTGAGACGCTGTTTGGGCGCCGCCGCTGGACGCCCGATGTGAAGTCGAGTAATTTTGCTGTACGTAATGCGGCAGAGCGTGCTGCTGCAAATATGCCAATTCAGGGCACGGAAGCTGATCTAATGAAACTTGCGATGATAAAAGTACAACAGTTACTTGACCGCGATTACCCCAAGGCGCGGCAAATCCTGCAAATTCACGATAGTATCTTAGTCGAATGTCCGCGCACTGAGACGAAAGCAATTGCGGCACTTCTGGTTGATGCGATGGAGCAGGTCTATCCCAAACTTGGCGTTCGCTTGCGGGTTGATGTGAAAATTGGCGTGCATTGGGGTGATGTGTAGCACTTGCGCAGCGATAATTGCGGTACAATAACTTAGCAAAACATCTAGTAAAGTAGATTGACGTATGCATAAGCAATAACACCAACTAATTTATTACAAGAGAAGGCGTCTCTATACCTATCATGCAAAGTTTAGCAGTGAGCTAGCTAGTGGTTCATCTGATACTAAGTATAGTACGTAAGAGCATAAGAAGTGCTGAATACGTTATGGGCTAAGGTTGTTGGGGCAAATAGCTGAGCCTTGAACTATGGCGTAACGCAAAGTAGGTGCTCTAAGATATGATCTTCAGAATAAGAACTATTTCTGCAAGATTGGACGCTGCGTATCAGCGTATATCTGTCGGAGTTTCTTCTTTATATTAGACCTTAGGTACAGTCAACTAAAATGGAACAAGCGTAAACTTTAGATATGTTAATGGATCTTTAAATAACTCTGAATGGTTGGCTCTTATACCATCCATTCTTTACATAAGTCTTGTAGCTGGTTGAGGATTCGCTAAACTAAAACGGAACAGCCCTTTCGTAGAGTACTAGTTTATTATTTTCTAACCTATATCCTACTATTTATGGGCTGGTACGGTTTAGTTTAACAAATCCCTTTGAGAGTGGTTGTTATGGGTTAGTTGAATGAATCCTAAGCACTGCACTTATTGTGTCAAGCTTTATAACTTTGTTACAATTAAAAATATAAAGGTGGTAACAACATGACGACACGCTACATATCTCCGGGTACAATAGAAGACTTAGCAGAAAAAGTTAGGAAGGATGCGGGACTTAACGACAGCGAACCGGGGGCTGTCGATGCGGTCAAGCTAGCTCAGTTCTTTGGTTGTGAAGTCGAAGAAGTGACGTTTAACCCACAAACTATCTCTGCTCGTATAAAAAGAGATGTCGACTCTGCGCGATATATAATCCAAATTTCAAGAGATGATGAGCCAAAACGCCAGCGTTTTTCTATAGCCCATGAGGTTGCGCATCTTTTACTTCATGACGATGGAAAAGAATCATTTATTGAATGGCGCAAGAAACTTTCTGAGTATGGTGAAAACGATTTATACAAAGAGATACAAGCCAATATGCTTTCATCCGCTTTGTTGATGCCAAGAGCGCTCGTAGAGCGCGCATGGAAAGAAAGTCGCGACATTGAAGATCTGGCGAGCATATTTAATGTATCTAGATCGGCAGCATATTATAGGGTGGAGAATTTGGGATTGCTGAGCGGTGAGTAAGCGGACAGAGCAGTACGAAGACATCATCGAGCAAAGCCCAGATAAGCCATCTGTTAGCAATAGCGCGAAAGTTACTGCTACTGCAGAAGAACCTATATCTTCCGATCCTATCGCAGATAGTGCGAAAAAAGCGGATACGAACGGCGCAGATTTTCTTGGATCACTACTTCACGCAAAGACATTCTTTGATTACTTTGAATATGTCGCAAATAGAACGTACAAAGGTGAGAATCTAGAGCTAAAGATAGTAAAGCTAAAAACGGTGCATCCGTATTTTTATAATGCCTGCATTATTTTGGATATGGTAGTAGCTACTATATCTATTTCAATACTAATAGTAGTTGCGGCATGCGCATTATTTAAGATTGTTAGATAAATCACATCTGAAAAAAAGGGTACATTACCCTAACCCAAAACCCCCTAGTAAAATTAGTTCTAGCTATACAGTAAAACAACTAATCAAAGAAAAGGGTGTCTCTTGTATGTCGAACATATACCAAACTTTGCTAGCAATAAGAAGTGCTGAGTACATTAAACTAAAACTATGGATTTTTTGTTAGGAAAGGCGTATGATGTAAGTGTCATTTTAACATAAGACAAAAGAGGCGTCGGTATGTATAGCTCACTTGAGAACCCATTCAGCAACGATAGTATATCAGGGGAGGGCGATGATGCATATGCCGAAACAATGTCATCAACAGAACTATTGTCACGCAAGAAACAGGATAATTTAACGCTTGACTGTGCGTATGTATTACAGCAAAGAGGCACGCTTGATCGTCGTATTGAAGCTTTTAACGCGTATACCGCTGATCGTGAAACAACGGGTGAATCGCTTGGCTTCTCATTTGGTCGGTTCGTAGCAAAAGATAGCAGTATTGTTGAAGTACGAAACGATGGGAACAGAAAAGATGAGCCAGACGGCTCTGGCTGGTGTATTACCTATATCCGGGAAGGTGACGACGGATCGGTTCTTATTGGGGCGGATACTGTAATAAGCAAGCAGACAAATACTCTTCTGCCACCGCCATTAGGGGTGAGTGATGTTGCGTCAATCGAAACGCTAAACTGTAAAAGCGGTACGACGTATGAAGTTATATCGCTAAAAGATGAGCGTGGGTTTGTTGTTACTGATTCAAGTGGTAATTTGTATTTGCCGCTTGAATCAGTAATGTCGCGTATTAATGACTATAAGAATATTGATGCGGCGCTGAGTGATGTTTGTGCTGAACCGGAAGTAAGCCAGTGTATACCGATAAGCTGGCGGCACACAGTCTGATTGACTTTTTGCCTTAAGAATGTAAATATATTGATATGTATCGAGGATCGCGACCGAGAATTTTACCTGTGTTTGTCACGATTGTTGTAGTCGTAATCGTGATTGCTGTCGCTGTAACGCTTGTGCGCTCTATGCTACAGGGCGGCACGCCAAATGATAGTCAGCAATCTGATCAAGCACAAAAACAAACGCTACAGATGGCGGCGGTCAGTCAAGACGCAACACGCAGCGTGCGCTGGACGGTACGCGGGCCGATTGTTGCCGATGAGAAATTTAAAAGCTATCAAATTGTTATTACGCCAACTGCCCGAACCTATACGGTTTATAACGGTTATCTCGACAAGGTCGAAAGCCAAAAAACCTACGACAACAACGCGACGGCATACGAGCAATTTACGTACGCGCTTGATAAGGCGAATATTGGCGTCGTACGCGGCAAAGAGGACGACTCAGATATCCGTGGTGTATGCGCTACAAACGGTATCGTGTATAAATTTGAGACAGTTAACGGCGCGACCGCCGATCACACAGTGTGGGGCTCGACGTGTAAGGATTCGCCAGGTACGCTTGGCGCCGATCCATTGAAGGTTCATGCGCTTTTTGTGAACCAAATTCCTGAATTCAAGCCGAGTTTTAACAACATTTATTAAAGAAAGGCGGGCATGCGCGGCGTTATTTTCGACTGTTTCGGAGTGTTGTGCGGTAGCAGTTTTGAGGTACTGGCGGCAAAATGCCAGCCGGAGCGCGTGAAGGAACTGCGCGACCTTAATACGCAGGCAGACTACGGATATATTTCGAACGCGGAGTATGCACGAGGTGTTGCGGCAGTGCTTGGTTGGACGGTTGATGATGTTAGCGCAACGTTTAAGCAGGCACGCGTGCGTAACGAGCCGCTTATCGCATACGTGAAGCAGCTGCATACTGACGGCGTACCGCTTGCACTTTTGAGCAACGTTAGCAGCGGTACGCTGGACGAGCTATTTGCGCCAGGTGAGCTTGATGGTATGTTTGATGCAAAAATTTTATCGTTTGCCGAAGGTCTAACAAAGCCGAATCCGGCGGTATTCACGCTTGCCGTAGAGCGGCTAGGCATGCCGGCGGGCGATTGTGTAATGGTTGACGATAAGCCAGAGAACTGTGATGGTGCCGAGGCGGCGGGGCTTGCATCAATCTTGCATACATCAAACACTCAGACGATGGCAGCAGTTCAAGCATGGCTTGAGGTAACGCATGCCTGAACTGCCCGAGGTTGAGACAATTCGTCGGGGACTCAATCGATTAATTGTCGGTAAGACGATCGCGCGGGCGCGTCATTATGACTCGTCGAAAAGTTTCCCGAACGATTCAACAACGGTCGCGCACTTCCTGTACGGGGCTCATATCACAGCGGTACGGCGGCGTGCAAAAGTTTTGCTCATTGACCTAGATACACGGTATACGCTTGTCGTCCATCTAAAAATGACAGGGCAGTTAGTGTTTGTCGGCGCAGAACGCTGGGGCGGTGGTCATCCGACAGATAGTTTGATTCACGAGCTGCCCGATCGTCATACGCGCGTTAGCATTGATTTTACCGATAACTCGCGGTTGTTCTTTAATGATTTGCGCAAATTCGGCTGGATGAAGCTATACCCGACGGCAGAGGTGCCAGATATACCGTTTATGCGCCGCGTTGGTCCGGAGCCGCTTGATGATTCCTGTAGCTCTGCGGTATTTATTCCACGCATTCGACGTCGCAATAACACAACCGTTAAAGCTGCAATTCTTGACCAGTCGGTTATTGCTGGCGTCGGTAATATTTACGCTGACGAATCACTGTGGCTGACGCGTATTCATCCGGCAGCACGCGTGCACGTGCTGAGCGATAGACAGCTTGCAGCACTGCTTACGCACATTAAAAACGTTCTGACACTTGGTATTGAAATGGGCGGCAGTACCGATAAAAATTATGTTGATGCCGAAGGGAATAGGGGCAACTATTTGCAATTCGCGCATGTTTTTCGTCGCGAGAACCAACCTTGCCGGCGCCATCCTGACCTTACTATCCAAAAAATTCGCGTCGCAGGGCGCGGTACGCATATATGCCCAGCATGCCAAGTGCTTCCGTTGGAGTGAATAAGCAGTAAAGAAGGGTCAATACGTTTAGCAGCTTAGCTAGTACGCTGTACGAACGAGGTACAGCGGCGGTATAATAAACAAGTGATTTATCTGATAACGGGCACAAATGAATACCGCGTGCGGCAAGAGATCGCGGCGCTTGCGAAGCGGCTTGGTGTGCGAGCGGAGACGATTGATGTAGATCTGCTTAATCTAAACAGTTTGGCGGATATTGTGCGTGGAACGAGTTTATTCCACGAAACGCGGCTCGTTGTACTAAGGCAGCTATCTGAATATAAGGAGTTATGGGCGAAGCTTGGAGACTGGGCGCGTGATGTTAGTGCTGATACGACGCTTGTGCTAGTTGAGACAAAACCCGATAAACGCACAAAGGCATACAAAACACTTGCGCGCGCGGGTGAAGTCATCGCCGCCGAGCCATTAACGGAACGTACGCGCTCAGAGGCGGAAACGTGGCTGCGAGATGTGGCGCGTATGCAGGGCGTGGAGATCTCACGGGCGCAAGCAACCAATATGGTCTCACGAGCGCTCGTACCGAATGAAACGTCGCGGATAGCGGAAGTTGACCAATTACAGTTGGCGCACGCCGTAAGAGCGCTTGCAAACGTTGATGCGGTAACGGATGAGGTTATTGCAACAGTGTTACCGCCAGCGCGGGAATTCTCGGTGTTTGACATATTGGAATTAGCAGCGCGGCGTGATGTACGGGCGGTGCAAAAAGCGCTTGGTGAATTGCGCGCAGCTGACGATCCGTACAAGGTGATGGCGCTATTATGGGTGCAATGGGCGCAATTTGCGGCAGTAATGACAACAGAGGGCGTTTCGTCTACGCGCATTGCGAGCGACTTAGCGATTCATCCGTTTGTCGTCAAGAAATTACAGGCGCTCATGCCGTATTTCACTATGGCAAGCGTGCGTGAGCTAACACAGCTTGCAGCAGAACTAGACTATCAATCAAAGACGCTGGCAATAGCGCCGTGGGATATTATTGACCGGTTTGTGCTTGGCGTTTCCACACGAAACTCGCCCGGAGAGAAGTGAGTAGTCTCTCCGGGCGAGCTGTCGTTGATGCTGCGGTTGAATACTATGTTGTTATTTTTTCGCGTCAGCTTTTTTCGTCTTCTTTGCAGCTGGCTTGGTGGCTGCTGTCTTTGTAGCCGTTTTTGCTTTTGCTGCAGGTTTCTTTGCGGTTGGTTTAGCAACAGGTGCTTCCTTTGTCGTCTTTTTTGCAGTCGGCTTAACGCCGGCAGCTTTCGCAACCTTAACGAGTGCAGCTTTGCGGCGACTTACGGTACCTTTCTTCAACAAACCCTTTTTGACAGCGGTATCTAGCTCACTCTGTGCTTTACTCAAACTCTCAGCGCTTGGATTAGCGAGAAATGCTTTGGTTGCCAGCTTAACATCGCGCTTGATAGCGAGATTTCGTTCGCGGCGTTTAGCGGTCTGTTTCATGCGTTTAATGGCTGATTTGATGAGTGGCATAAGGCTCCTTTACCTCTGTTGTTGCTTGCTATTTACGATCAATGTTAGATTATATCGCAAGTACCTCTGTTTGTAAAGTGGTGGCAACCACTTGACTATTACAAACTACTTATGGTATAGTGGCACGTGAATAATCGTATAAAATAAAACAAAAATAGGAAACATATGGCAGATGCGCTCACACAGATCGTCGAAAAGCTGGAAGAAAACAGCAATATTCTCGTGACGGTCAATACAAATCCGACGGTCGACGAGCTCAGTGCAGCGCTCGGTATCACGCTGCTGTTGAATAAACTTGATAAACACGCAACGGCAGTATTCAGCGGCCATGTGCCACCGGCGTTAGAGTTCTTGCAGCCTGAAAAAACGTTTGAAGGTACTGTTGACAGTTTGCGGGACTTTATCATTGCTCTTGATAAAGAAAAAGCCGACCACTTGCGTTATAAAGTCGTCGACGATATGGTTAAGATTTTTATTACGCCGTACCGTACAACGATTAACGAAAAGGATCTGGATTTCAGCCAAGGTGATTATAACGTTGAGGCGGTGTTGGCGATTGGCGTACGCAGTACAGCGGATTTAGACCATGCGCTTGAGAGCCACGGGCGGATTTTGCACGACGCCGTCGTAACATCAGTTTCACTAGATGAGCCATCGCACCTGGGCGGGATTGAATGGAGTAATCCGCGAGCAAGTGGCTACAGTGAGCTGCTATATGCGCTCGCTGACGCGCTAGTTGGCGAGAACAAGAAAATGATTGACGAACAAATTGCGACGGCGTTTCTGACGGGCATTGTGGCAGCGACGGAACGATTTAGCAACAGTAGAACCAGTTCGGCAGTAATGCGAATTGCCGCATCGCTGATGGGGGCGGGCGCAAACCAGCAGCTGATTGCAACTAAATTAGAAGAAGGCGAGAAAAAAGCTCAGGCTGATGAGACTGCTCCGCGCAGCAAAGACGCACAAGAAGGCGAATCGGTGCGTGTTTCGGAGATGGCAACCGGTAGTAAAACAAAGACGCCGCAAAAAGCTGCGCAAGAATCCGGCGTCGGAACGCTTGCGATTTCGCATGAGCCGGCGGGCGACGTTGACGAAGTGAAGCGGGCGATCAATGAGAAAAATAGCCAAGCAGCTTTAAGCGCTGCCGAAGCAGTTCTTGCTAAACATACGCAGCAATCCGCCGAATTAAATAAAAAAGATACAATAGAAGCGGAAGAAAAGCTTGCTGAACAGCTAGCAGCTGCGATGCCGGCAGTTGCACCTGCTAATAAGTCCGCTGCGCCATCAGTTGAAGATATACAGCGCGACATTGCACGCGCGAACGAAACACTTGACGAGGCTGCGGCGCAACCGGTTATCCAAGAGAAAATTGAGGCACCAAAAACACAATTACCTGAGGTTGTTGAACCGACACTTGGCGGCACGCTCAATGCGACAACCGAGCAAGCCGCTGAAGATGCGCGCCGCGCAGCCGAAGATGACCGTAACAAAGTAATTTTGAGCCACGACGGCAAAAGTAAGTATGCGTCCGATGCGCCAAATACGCAGGCGCCGCTTAATGCCGTAATAGCGCACGCTGACGCTGAACCATCAGTACCTGATGTACTTGCGCAGGGCGCTATGACAGCGCCAACGGATCACGCGGCAGCAGTGCAGCCGCCTGTGCCTATTGCGCCAAGTGCGACTGAACCGCAATCTACGCAGGATGGTGCACGCGCTGCTGTTGATGCGGCACTTTCAGGCGCACTAAGCGCAGCGTCGGTAACAGACGGGACATTGCCTCCACCGCCGCCATTACCGCCGATGCCGGACTTTTCGACATTACCGCCGCTTCCGTCGACGAATGACAGCACGTCTGGTGCTGCCGTGCCGGACACGCTTGAGACTGCGTTACCGCCGCTTCCACAGCAAACAGCGCAGCCGGCAGTTGCGCCATCGGCGCCTGCCGATCCAGCACAGTTCCGGATTCCTGGGCAATAAAGTAACGTAAGTGTTCAAAGAGAAGACCCCGCCACTGGTTGTGGCGGGGATTCCTATCGCCATTCATTCCCTGTATAATTTGTGTAGCTGGTTGAGCGGTTTAGTTAAGTGCATTGATATGTATACCCTTTGGCATATCGGGAAGAGGTGCGCTAAAATTTCAATATTAATGCCGTTCAAGAGGTTTGCACAAGATATTTTGCCTACTAATTTTATACGAAATATGCAAATTAGATTTTATTGATCTTATATTTTTACGATTTTTGAACCTCAAAGTACTACAAGTAAATAGAAGGAGTTTTAAACATGAAGCCTGAAAGTATTCCGGAACAGTTGATGTACAGCACAGTTAGATTAAAAACTGAATCGGGGTGTGGAACGGGTTCCTATTTCAACTATAAAATAGGAAATTGTAACATTACAGTTATTATCACCAACAAACATGTAGTCAATGACAACGAGCATGAGAAAGTAACTTTTCTTGTTCATACAAAAGATAACAACGGTCATCTGTCTGGAAATGTTAAAATTCAATATGATGCTAATTGGATTTTTCATGAGGATAAAGATATATGTTTTTGTTATGTAAATCCGATTTTCGAAAAAGTTAAAAGTGAATACCATAAAGAAGTTTTTTGTATTACAAATGATGCTGAATTAATTCCAAGTCAGAAAGAGCTTGAAGAGTTAGACGCTTTAGAAGAGCTAGTTATGGTTGGCTACCCAATTGGACTATGGGATCAAGTAAACAATTTTCCTATATTTAGAAAGGGATTTACAGCTTGCCATCCACGGAACGATTTCAACCAAAAAGGAATAGGATTAGTTGATATGGCGTGTTTCCCAGGTTCATCAGGCTCACCCATTTATATATTTAATAATAGTGGATATAGTGATAAGAGAGGAACTGTACATATAGGTTCGCCAAGATTTTTTCTTATCGGTTATCTGTTTGCAGGACCACAGTATACTGCTAATGGTTCATTAATAACTGAGACAATACCTACACGGTATAATATTATGCCCAGTACGCCAATAATGGTTAATCTAGGGTATTATGTCAAATCAGCTGAAATTCTATCATTTATAGATCGTATAAAACAAGATTATTACACTAGTAACCTAAAGGTTAGTAGTGAACAAATCTCAATTTGTACAGGGGGCATTGATTAGCGATTCGCTAGAATGGTTAGAGAATTTCATTATAGGACTATTAAAACTGTCAAGACCCAGCGATCGACAACAGAGAAGTGTTTGCATGAAACAAAATTGATCTGCTAAACTAAACCAAAACAGCCCATAAAATAGTAGAATATAGGTTAATAAACTAGCATCTACGAAAGGACTGTTCCGCTATGTCTAGTTTAGCTAAACACTACGAGTCTACTTCACCATTGTCTGGCGAAGTAGAGCAATAGATGAAAGCTACTTTAGACCATACCGAGTACGTGATGTACGGTAATGCGCGTAGTATATGTAATGGTTCAAGCCTACTTTAACCCCATCATCTATACTAAATAACAGATGAGGAATAGGTATCTAAAACGTTCACATATTTCAGAGGCTAAAACCAGGCAGACTGTTAGGCTATTTTGTGAAGATATCACGGCTACTCAAATAGCCTCTTTAACCGGCGTGAACCGCAATACAATCAATCGCATTCTGACGCATATTCGAACCGTTATCGCCAAGCGCTGCGAGGCCACCTCGCCACTCTCTGGCGAAGTTGAGATTGATGAAAGTTATTTTGGACCATGTAGAGTACGTAGCGCACATGATATACATAGTCTCCGTAGAGCTAGTAACAAAGACTAAGATTATTGTCTTTGGTCTATTAAAGCGTCATGGTAAGGTATATACCCAAATAGTACTTAGTACCTATACCTCATGTTAGCCTAAGAGACTCTAAAACAGATTGTACAAATGAAAGTACAGCTAGAATAGTACTATCTACAGTGATGGTTGGCGTAGTTATGACGGGTTAGTTGACTGGGGATATAAGCGTCACTACCCGTGTAAATCATGGTAATAATGAATTCGTTAATAAAAACAATCCTAAAAAACCATATCAATGGTATAGAGAATTTCTGGGGCATTGCTAAAGTCCGCCTAGCTAAAAGCTACGCGGACTTAGAAAAGACCATTTTAATCTTCACCTCAAAGAATGTGAATTTAGATATAAAGTATAAAGGTATAAGGCATAGCATGAGATATGAAGATGTGTATCATGAGTTACTTAAATTGCTACGGGAGGAAGTAGGTAGGGTAAGGTGGGGTTGAACCATTAACTTATCTATCTATGGGTTAGGATTACTCTAGGTTAGCTGGCTGAACCCAGCTTAGGTATCAAGATAAATCGTATGTGTATGATGGACTCATACCACTACATCTATACGGCAAACAGTACAGGCAGTTGCGCCATCGGCGCCTGCCGATCCAGCACAGTTCCGGATTCCTGGGCAATAAAGTAACGTAAGTGTTCAAAGAGAAGACCCCGCCACTGGTTGTGGCGGGGATTCCTTAACGATAGCGATGAGCTCAGGACGAGCGCTCAAGCCGAGAGCGATCCTGCGCGCTCAGCGCGATGACCGGGTGAACGTCCGGTCCTGTGATGGCTAGGACGAGTCCGACGCACCCGCCGTAATCAGTCGCCTGGTCATAGAGCACGCCAGCGAAGTGCCGCGCTTTTACTCCGCTCGGGGCGTTCTTATAGATTAAGAACGTGACCGATGAAGCAGGTGGGTTGATGTCGGCGTCGCGGTCAATGCTCTGACGCTGCACTGGGATAGTGCAGGTAAGAATGCTATCTCCCTGACGCACATGGAGATGCATCCTCGCAGTGCGTCCATCGTAGGACGATGGGTCAAGGATAGCCCAGACGGGCTGGTGGCTGTCGTCGCGATTGGTTCCGACAGACAGAGCATAGCTCTGCCTGGGCTGAATGCCTGACGCTGCCAGCGACTGCGCCACAGTGGGTGCAGTCAGGCGTAGAGAGACAAGGTTGGCGCAGCCGTACAGGGCTGCGCTCAGAATTGCGCACCAAATAAAAAGCATGATGTGCGAGCTCCGCCGAAAAGTACGGAACATCGTTACCCAAAAGGCAATGATGATTGCGGCGGTGATGACGGTGATAGCGATAGCAATGACCATGGGAGTCATGATATCTTCCCTTCCGGATAGGCGTTGTTAAGGAACAGGCTTATAATATCATATTTTACAATATAGCAACTATAGTATACTAGTAGCATGCACGATGGTATTATCTTGATAGACAAACCGGCTGGCATGACAAGCTTCGGCGTGGTAGCGCGCTTGCGGCGGGTGCTGTCGGAACAGGCGGGTAAAAAGGTAAAGGTTGGGCACACAGGCACGCTCGATCCGTTTGCGACAGGTTTGATGATCATCGTGACAGGTAAAGCGTGCAAAGATGCTATGCGCTATACAAAACTTGATAAAGTGTACGAAGCGACAATAAGGCTTGGGCAAATAAGCACAACGGGCGATCCGGAAGGAGAGATTTCGGCGTATGATGCAGATGAGATTCCCTCTAAATCAACTGTACGCCGGACGGACGAGTTTGCTCGGGGTTCAGGCTGTTCTATCGAAAGATTTGCTGCGCCGTCTATTATGCGAGTTCAAGCAGTGCTCGCGCAATTTACCGGCGAAATCAAGCAGCGTCCGCCGATCTTTAGCGCAATAAAAATTAATGGTCAGCGGGCTTATAAACTCGCCCGCGATGGCAAGGAAGTTGAGATCCCTGAACGAACTGTACAGATTTATGCACTTGAGCTGCTGTCATACAACTACCCAGAGCTTAAAGTTCGCGCGCACGTATCAAGCGGCACGTATATTCGCAGTCTGGCGGTTGATATCGGTGTAGCACTAGGAACGGGTGCATATTGCCAGAAACTACGACGGACGAGAATCGCCGATTACGACGTCGCAGCGGCGCAGCAATTGCGCGACTTTGGTATTACGAATTGAAAAAAAGAAAAGGAACTATAGAAATCAAGTCGCCATTAAGCGGCGTTAAGGCAATTACATCGTTTTGTTGTGAATATGTTATGAATTTATCGGACGGGTAAACAGTGTACTGTTGATTGGTCAGATACATGCTACTTTATTGCGATGGACGTTCGACGACGTTGTAGAACTTGCTAAGTAGCAATGTAGTACTGGATAGGGATAAAGATATAGAGCCAGTAGGGCGGTACGCTCTTCGCCAAAGCGTTTACTCCTTTGTCTAATCTAAATAAATCGGCTAGATGATTGTCTCTATCTAGCCGACGGTATATCGTGAATAGGGTTGGTGCTAATGGCAGTGATGACTTCTTACGAGGTTGCCCACTGAGCCCATGCTGCTTGCTCGTCCGTAGAGAGCGAGCTCGCTTGAGCGACAGCATCTGCGATCGTTTTTGCGGTAATGGCAACGGTTTGTCCAATCTCAAGCGAGGGCGAACCAGCTGCGACAGTCACATACGATTCGGCAGCGACACGTTGTTCGGGCGATAACGTTCGTTTGTTTGCCTGCAGATATTTTGCGATAGCGGTACGAGCGTGAAATGTGTACGAGTCGCCAGGGTTCGCGGTCGCGTTATAATCAGCGGTCGTTGCTGTGGCTTGTGTTTGTTGCGTGGTTTTTGCTGGTGTATTCTCTTTAGACTTGTCAGACTCGCGCGATTGTGCCGCTGAATCTGTACTAGCATTTTGCGTGGTCGCTTTTACGCCAGTATGTTGCAGCGCTGCGATAACGTTTGCACGAGAAATTGTGACAGCCTGTCCGATGTCTAATAGAGGCGAGCCAGCATTATTGGTCAGCTCTACCTCAGCCTGCAGTGTTTGTGTGGTGCTAGCCTGAAGTTGCTGATTGGCAACAACGGACGAGATAGCCTTGCGTGCAAATAACGTGTACGAACTGCCCGCACTTGCTGTATACGTGAATGCGTCACTTGATTTTTTAGCTGCGCCCGTATCGGCTGTCTTTTCTGACGTTTTTTCTGCCGATTTTTTACCGTCTGCTTGCGCCGCTTGCTTCTGTTCAGCTGTTGGTGCGGTTGTGTCTGCAGTTGGCTGTTTTGTCTCTGTTGTTTGCTTAGGTTGTTCTAGCTGCGGTTCATTTGTTTTTTTCTCGTTTGCTGGCATAGCGGACGCTTCCGGCTTCGCTTGCGGTGCAGGCGAATTCTGTGTCTTGTCGGTAGCCGGCTCTACCTTTTGTTTTGGTTGCGGCGCAGCAGTATTGGTCTTCTTTGCCGGCTCGACATGTGTGTTAGCGCTGTCGTTTTGCTTAGTGTCAAACAAGACGCCTTTTTGACGCAACACTGTTACTGTTGATAATCCCACCAATATGACAGCGCATATTATAGCCACCCGACGCTGATTCAATCGAAACTTTCGCATCGTTTTTCCTTATACCCCACTTAACTTTTATATAAAGTAAGTAATTTTAATAGTAGCACTAATAGAGGGGTATTTTCAATAAGCTTTGACGATTTGGCATAATAATTAAGTAGGTATTTACAAAGGGTGTATATTGTGATATAGTCAAAGAGAATAACGTAAGAGGAAGTGACCGTGGAAGAGATAAACTTGTACGACCTGTTGAGGTTTTATATTAAAAAATGGCTAACGATAGCGATTTTCGTCATGATCGGCGGAATCGTCGGTATCGCATATACGTATTACATTCAGACGCCGCAATACGAAAGCAAAGCGACGCTGCTACTAGTAGGAACGAATCGGACGGCAGCGAATCAGGAATCAGTGGCACTCAATAACTACGTTGAGCTATTTAAATCGCGTCGCGTGCTTGAGCCGGTTATTACTGACCAAGGATACGATAAAGGGTATGATGCACTTGCTTCAGGTGTGACTGCGCAAGGTGTCAAAGGTACGGATGTTATTAATGTGTCAATCAAAACGCCTGACGCGAAACAGAGTAAATTATTGCTTGAAGGCGCAATTGAATCATTCCGTAATGAGGCTAAAGAGCTATACGGTAATAGCAGCATCAAAATCAATACAGTTGACGCTGCCAGTACGCCAAAATCGCCGTCAAACGTACGCCCAGTGACTCAAATTGGACTTGCTACCGCTGCTGGATTTATGCTCGCGATCATCGGATTGTTCTTTATCTACGATTATCGCCACTCACAACCAAAGGGGGCAAAGACAGACGACTCGCATGGCAGTGATCCAGCACAGGCAAAAGGTCAGACGGACGTAGAGCTAGAAGCGGATACGGCGAAAAAAGATGCTAATTGTACCACGATTTCACATTTTTATACCGGTGAAGCATACGAAAAAGAGTAGGACGGAAGGACAGTTTACGCTATGTATGTACGTTTTGGAAAACGAGTATTTGACATTATCATTGCGCTACCGGCACTTGTCATATTGTCTCCGCTGATGATCGGTGCAGCAATATGGATAAAACTTGACTCAAAAGGCTCAATATTGTTTCGTCAACCGCGCGTAGGTCAAGGAAATGTGCCATTCATCGTCTATAAGTTTCGCTCTATGGCACAAACTGCGCCAAGTGATATGCCGACTAATGATTTTAAGAATGCTGATGCATATATTACACGATCTGGTAAGGTTTTGCGCAAACTCTCTATTGACGAATTGCCACAACTACTCAATGTTATTAAAGGCGATATGAGCATTGTTGGCCCGCGACCAGTCGTTCTAACGGAAAAGAGACTCCTTAGTTTACGCACAAAGCATGGTGCAACAACAGTAAAACCAGGGATCACTGGTTGGGCGCAAATAAACGGTCGCGATGAACTGACACCCGACAAAAAGGCAAAGCTTGATGGATTTTATGCTGCGCATATTAGTTTTGCATTTGACGTAAAGTGTATATTGATGACAGTATGGACGGTTGTTTCGCTGGCGGGTCATTCCGAGGGGTACGAGAATAACGCAAACAAAGAAAGTCAGAAGCTAAGCGTGGAGAAGTAGGCATATGAGTAAAAAGATTCTTTTCACATCGCATACCGCAAACTTCCAAAAATTCAACCGCCCATTTATGCGCATGCTGCGGGAGAGCGGCTGGGAAGTGCATTATGCGTCAATGGGTGAAGAAAAGATTCTAGACGCCGACAAATCGTTCGTCGTTCCGTTTACACGTAGCCCGTTTACTATTAGTAATATTCGCGCATACAAACAGCTAAAGCAAATTATTGACCGCGAAAACTACGATATTATTCACACGCACACCCCTGTCGGGAGCGTAGTGACCCGCTTGGCGGCACGACGTGCCCGTAGCCGAGGAACGCGCGTTATCTATACAGCTCATGGCTTTCATTTTTTCACGGGTGCGCCGCTACTGAATTGGCTAATCTACTATCCGACTGAGCGTTTCATGGCGCGATATACCGACACACTCATCACGATTAACGACGAGGATTATAAACGGGCGAAACGTGCATTCAAGACAGATGTCCGCTATGTGCCTGGAGTGGGAGTTGATCCTGATCGGTTCAAGCCGCGTCTTACAAAAAAACAACGCAATGACTTACGCCGATCACTCGGACTTAAGCCAGACGATTTTGTAATGATCTATCCGGCTGAACTTAATAAAAATAAAAACCAAACCATGCTCATAATGGCGATGGAAAAACTTGTCGCTACAAATCCACATATTCATCTACTCCTGCCTGGTCAAGACAGTATGAACGGTTTTCACTCAAAGCTCATTAGAGAAAAGGATTTGCAAAATAATATCCATTTGCTAGGTTATAGAACTGATATACCGCAGTTACTGATGGTATCGGATTTATCAGTATCGGCGAGTTATCGCGAAGGCTTGCCGGTGCATATTATGGAAGCGATGACGGCAGGCTTGCCGATAACTTCTACGAAGTGCCGAGGTGCTACTGAACTTGTTGAAGAGGGCAAAAATGGCTACTTGGTGGATTTTGATGATGTAGAAGCGATGGCGACTGAGATTACGAAAATATCCCAGAATGGAATATATGAATTTGGAAGATGCAGTAAGAATAGAAGTAAAAAATATCAAATTGAGCATATTGTATTAGAAATGAGGAAGTTATACATAGCATGAAATACGCAAGAGTATCTTTTTTAATATTTTTGCTGCTGAAGCCTTTCTATATATTCGGCTCTGGTGGTCTTCAATTTGCAGATATATTTCTTATTCTGTCGGCTATTATAGCCCTATCGTTATTATTCCTTAATCGTCGTAGCAACTCATCGGCAAAGAGCGTTATTCGTGACAATAGATTTTTTGTGATATTTACATTCTTAGCCATTGCTATCAACGTATGTTATTTTGTAACGTTAGGTAAGGCTAGTTTTTTACTGTCTTCATCATACTTGATATTTAATCTTGTTGCTGTAACTCTTTTTTCGTATCTAAGTCGTGACAAATCTTTTTTGTCAAGAATATCAAGTATTTTTGAGATACATCTCGTGGTACAAACTATTATTTTTCTTTTGGGTATAGGCAGGATGTACGACGAAACGCGATACATGGGGACTATGAATGATCCAAATCAGTTTGGATTTTTCGTATTTATAACATTTCTTTATATTTACGTTATACGCCATTGGCTAAATGCTCGGTCTACGCGCACACTTTTAGCTCTTGTTTTAGCATTATTCTTAATTGCACTTAGTGGCTCAACAGGAATGATATTGGGAATTGGTTTTTTTGTTGTGGCTATATTGTGTTACGCTTTTTTGCAAATCGGGCGGACTCGGTACAGCACTATTCAACGAATTGCATATATATGTTCTATTGCTATCACTAGCTTTATTTTTATTATTATGCCAGCATGGTCTCTCGTAAGAGGTGAGTCATCAATTAGTGAAGTGCTGTCAGAACAAGTGATCATTGAGCGCATATCAAATAAGGCGTCCAGCGGAGGCACGACAAATGGTCTTACATTTTGGGAAGATCGGGGATATGATAAGCTTTATTTGTATCCACAGTATATACTATTTGGCGCTGGGCAAGGGGAATATAGCAGGTTCGTAAAGGCGGCTATGCCGCTTGAAGTGCATGCAACTCTACCTGCGATTCTTTTTGTATATGGCTTCATACCATGTGGTATCCTTATCATATGGATCTATCGTCGCCTAAAGGATGCTCCGGTGTACGCTAAAGTTGCTCTTATTGCTCTTATCGTTGAGAGTTTTACACTTCTCAACCAAAGGCAGTCTTTATTCTGGATGTTTGTTGTGTTAGTAGGGGGCGTATCTCGCGCTACCGCTACAGATTTGTCAGATAAGTGCTTGCTGGAGAAGAATTCATGACAAAAGTATCGGTAATTATGTCGGAGTACAATACTGCACCTCAGTATTTACGTGAATCAATTGAAAGTGTCCTTAACCAAACTTTTAGAGATTTCGAGTTTATTATAATAGATGACTGTGGCACTAATGATTTAGTGAAAATAGTTGAGTCTTATGCAGATCCAAGAATAAAAATTGTACGAAACAAACAAAATTCGGGGCTAGTCGCTTCGTTAAATACTGCAATCGAGAAGGCGGATGGTGAATACCTGGTTCGCATGGATACTGACGATATTGCTATGCCGAATAGAATTGAAACACTATACAAAGCCGTCCTTGCGAACCCTGAATATGCAGTGATAGGTAGCAGGGCAGTTGAGTTTTCTGATCGTGGTGAGAAAGGTATTTTATCAAGTAAAGGAGAGAAGGCAGGAAGAAATATTATGCGTGGTGATGTTCCTGTCCACCCTAGTGTCATTATGAAAAAAGAGGTAATTAAAAAAGTTGGGGGCTACCCTAGCTTTAATCGAGCTGAAGATTTGGCTTTGTGGTGCGAGCTTGTGCTAGCTGGTCAAAAAATATATGTATTGGATGATGTACTTTTAAGGTATAGAGTCAATGATGATGACTATACGAAGCGTAAGTTAAGAAACCGCAAAGGCGAAATCAAAGTGAGGATGTATTATTACCCCAAGCTTGGTGCTGGTCCAGTAGAGTATTTTCGTGTTGTAAAAAGTATCATTGCTGGTGTATTACCAGCACAATTAGTCAATGCTATTCGCAGAAAATACATATTGAAAGGCGATTGATAGGTGTAATTATGGAAAAATTTATAAATCTAAAGTGGGATATTGACAGCATTGTTACAGATCTGAATCTTGGTTTTGTTGCAAAAAAGAGAGCTATACTATCTAGGCTTAGCACCGTGGACAACGAGGTTGATTTAAAGAGTATTGCGTATGAGACTATGGCAGATAAGGTAAATGGATTTCTTTACAGAAAACATCTAGCTTCCCTTATTATTATGTTAAATTCGGATAGGGTAAAACGTTTAAAGCGAAATATTGATGACCTTTATCAACAAACAGTTGTGTATACGTTTGGAAAGTCGAATATACATAGGTTAATTAATCGAAATAAACCAAAGGTTATTTATACGCTAGTTCCTGACCATGGTAATATCGGAGATTTGGCTTTAGGCTACGCTCAACGTGAGTATATGGTTAGATTATTGCCTAATTATGACCATATAGAGATACCGGTTAGTCAAACGTATAGTGTTCTGCGAAAGGTGAGATCTCAAGTGACACCCCAAGATGTGATAGTTCTAACAGGGGGTGGTGACATGGGGACACACTATCTTGGAGTAGAACGGCAGCGTCGATTTATTATAAGGAAATTTAAAAAGAATACTATCATATCATTTCCGCAGAGTGCATTTTTTGATGATAATAGATTTGGCAAACGTCAACTTCGCGCGAGCGTCCTTGCATATGACAGCTGCAGTAACTTGCTTATCACTGCAAGAGATAACTCAAGCTATGAATTTATAAAAAGGCATTTTCACAATGAAATTGCATCTACTCCTGACATAGTGCTATCATTAGACAATTGTCAGGCTGATGTGACAAGAAAGAGAAATAGGGTAGTATTTTCAGTACGGCGCGACAAAGAAGCTAGATTTTCACCAGCACAACTTAGGCGATTAGAGAATCACCTTGTTGATAAAGGCAAACATGTCGTTTATCGTGATACTTCTCTTGGAAACGTTCATATAGATATTTCTGATAGAATAAGTGTTTTGAGATCAATCTGGAAAGATTACAGTATGTCAGAGTTGGTTATAACAGATAGGTTACATGGCATGATTTTCAGTGTAATCACCAATACCCCTTGTGTAGCTATCAACAATAAAGATGGTAAAGTATTGAACCTGTACAACTCGTGGCTTAGCAAGTATTCATATATAGCAGTTGCAAGTAGTATTGATCCTAAAGAGATTGATTTGGCGATTGAAAAACTTAAATCTAGCACTAAAGAAGTACGCTCTCACACGAGCATGAGAGCATACTTTGCGCCTATTGCTAAATTTATCAACGAAAGAACTGCGAGATGAGTGCTGAATCTACCAAGAGGAGCGTGTCTCTCGTCAAAAACACCCTCATCATTGCGTTTGGTAAGTTATCGACGCAGTTTCTGACGTTCCTTTTGCTGCCGCTATATACGACGTATTTGGCGACGAGCGAGTTTGGCACAGTCGACTTGGTAATGACGTACGTTACATTGCTCGCGCCGATTATTACTGTTTCGCTTGAGATGGGCGTATTTCGCTTTTTGATTGACGTACGAAGCGACGAGGAAAGACAAAAACGAATTATCTCGACGGTAGTGCGGTTCACGGCGTGTATGCTTGCACTTGCTACGGCAGTATATCTGCTTGTTTGGTCTTTCGTGAATATCCCATACGGATTGTATGCACTCGGTGCAACGGTAGCAGTGATTGTGTCAAACATGTTTTTGCAGATTGCGCGTGGTTTTGGCGATAACGTGAAGTTCGCGATTGGTGGCATGGTCGCTGGCGTGACGACGATTGCTGCGAACATATTGTTTATCGTCGTAATGGGTATTGGTGCTAGGGGTATGCTGACGTCAACGATTTTAGCGAATGTCGCATGTGCAATATATTTGTTCGTTGCGTTGAAACTCTATCGGTATATAGATTTTCGTATCCACGATAGAAAGTTACTGCAGCAGCTGCTTGGTTATTCGGCGCCGCTAGTGCCAAATGGTGCGTCATGGTGGGCAATTAATGCTGCCGATCGTACGATTGTAGCGATTTTTCTTGGGGTAGCTGCTAATGGTGTTTATGCGGCAGCGTATCGATTCCCGCTGGTGTTTAACGGGATATTTTCGTTTTTTAGTATGTCCTGGACAGAGTCAGCGTCAGTGCATATCAATAGTCCAGATTGCGATACATTTTTCTCAAGAACGATGAACGCGGGCGTAAAACTATTTGGGTCGCTAGGCTTAGTAATGCTTGCGGGGTTGCCAATCGTATTTAACTTATTTGTCGGTGCGGCATTTCGTGAAGCGTATTTGTATATACCGTTGCTTATCGTTGGCTCGTTTTTTAACTCTATTGTTGGGCTCTACAGCGCGCTCTATATTGCTAAGAAGATGACAAAGCAAGTGATGAATACTTCAATTATTGCAGCAGTAGTAAGTGTGGTGGTATCGCTAGTCGGCATTCGTTTTGTGGGGCTGTATGCGCCAGCGGCGGCGATGGCAGTAGCATTCTTTGCGATGGCAGTGTATCGCCACTATGATATGAAAAAATATATCGCGATTCGGTATGAGACAAAGACATTTGTAGTGCTAGCGCTGTTGTATGCGATAGCGATCTCGTTGTATTATCTGAACATGCTGGTTGGCAATATCGCAAATATCATCATTATTGGTGTATCAGTACTATTGCTTAACCGCTCCGTCGTAGTGGTGTTATGGAAGGGTGTGTTGAGTAAAGGGCGAGAGTTTACAAAGCGACGCAGAGGAGTAAACGTAAGCACCCCGTGATATTGTGGGAGTGTAAGAGATGTCTTTTAGCTTCTTTTTGAAGTTCTTTACTATATATCATTTAGTCGACCGAGAATCGTTATCTTTGCTCCTCGTAGGTTTTTCCTTGACCGATCGCCGATACCTCTAAACAACGCTAGAGACTTTGCAAAACCAGTGAAGAGCCCTAGAGCAGCACCCTCAAGAACTCCATGGAATCAACTCCTACAAGGTCGATTATTTAGCTTGTTTATCTCTTTTTTTCATTGTCATTCTCCTTTGAGACATGCTTTTTCCTGCCTATTTTAGCGATGGATATTGAATAATTTTTATAAACAGCAGAGTAGTCGCTTGATATAGCTTTGCTATCGCTGACGTTTAGTATGTCAATTGACCTTAGTCTATTGTAAGATTCACCTAGAATAGTACTACTGACGTAAGAAAGTGATTTAGAGACACTGCTTTGTTGTATGAAGCAGTACTCTTCCATTAGCTGTATTATAGTTTATTGTCTTGATTTTAGTCAATATTGATTTGTGTGAGTTGGTGATGATGGTGGTGGTGTGATGCTGTGGGAGGATAAGTGACAGTTGACACATTATGACGAGTTCGTTAGAATTTAATTGTCTCCCCGCGCTTGTACTTGTGTCTCGTGCGGGTATTTTAGAGGCAAGTAGTTTTGGAAAAGTATGACTAAAAAACGAATTATTCTTTTTGTACTCGTTATATCATGGATGATATTAATTTTTTGGTTTTCGAGTGCTGGACATGAAGTATCAAGCGGACAAAGTGAACGTGTAGTCCAGGGCGTACGACACATGACGAATATATCGGTTCCCGAGATGATAGTGCGCAAAGCAGCGCATGTGTTTTTGTACTTCGTGTTGGGAATATTGCTAACTCTGCTGGTGCGTACGTATCATATACGTTGGCGCAGCGTTGTGCTATGGGCGGTTGGTATTGCGTGTACATATGCAGCGACCGATGAAACTCATCAGTTACTTGTTGGTGGGCGAAGTGGGCAGGTGAGTGATGTACTGCTTGATACGGCGGCGGCATGCGCCGGCGCAGTAATTATTGCTGGCGGATATAAGTTTATCTGTAAGTTGCATAAAAATCAAAAATGTGATAGAATTTAACAGTGAAAGTGAGTAGAGAACAAAGGGCATCGCTGTTTGCATGGTTACAGCGGTTAGTTGGTGCGGGCATTGTCGTGACGGCGATTCCTGCTGGTATTAACTTGTTTGCGATGGGTATAATCCCTGATAAGTATTTATATATAGCCGTGCCATTGTATGTGGTTATAGCGGGCGTCGTATTGTGGTGGCTAGTATATCGCCAGCCGAAAGCAGCGTGGCGAGGAGCACTGCTCGTGATAGCTGGCGTGTTGATGATTGCTGCTAATGTTGCCGTATATAACAGTGGACACTCGGTGAATTCATTTTTGAGTGCCGTACAGCCGCCACAGGTCACCTATGTAGAATATACAATTATTGCAAAGAAAGACCGCAGCGTGGCGCTTGATTCTGCTCGGTCGGTCGGTATGGTTGGGACGGATACACTGCACGATAAAACGGCAAAAGCGCTTGCTGACGTGACACCGGCGGCGCAGAGCAGTTACGATAGCCTAATGGCGTTGACGGAGCAACTTAACACTGGTGCGGTTGAATTAGCATCAATCCGGACGGCGAATATGGGCGTATTGCAAGAAAATTACCGTGAATTTTATGACAGTGTGGCAACGCTTGCAACCTATAAAGTGCGGGATGATAATCGCCAAGCTGCACCGAAAACTGACGTGACAAAACCGTTCGTACTGTATATCAGTGGTATTGATACGTATGGTGATGTGGGTGAGGTGTCACGGAGCGATGTGAATATGCTGGCGGTAATAAATCCGGCGAAGCGGACGATGTTGCTCGTAAATACACCAAGGGATTATTATGTACAGCTGCATGGTGTGACAGGCACGCCGGATAAGCTAACGCATGCGGGCATTTACGGTATTGATATGTCACGGCAAACGCTTGGTGATTTGTATGGTGTTGATATTCCGTACTATGTACGATTGAACTTCACGTCGCTTGTAAAGATGGTTGATGTCGTAGGCGACATTACGGTTGATTCTGATTATGCGTTTCATTCATTCCAAGCGGGCAAGAATACGCTTGATAGCAAGCGAACGCTTGAGTTTGCGCGCGAGCGTTATAGCTTTAGCGACGGCGATCGGCAGCGGGGACGTAACCAGCAGAAGGTAATCGAGGCGATCGTCGCGAAGATGAGCGAGCCGCGCAACCTGACACGATATAACGCGATTTTGTCGACATTACAAAGCTCGCTACAAACGAACATGAGTCAGGAGACGATCGCATCGTTGATAAAAATGCAGCTCAATGATTTTAAGGGCTGGAAAGTCGAGTCAATGAGCGTTGATGGAGTAGGCGCGACCCGCCAAACGTATAGCATGGGTGCGATGCCGCTGTATGTGATGATTCCTGATAGTACGTCAGTAGAGCGGGCGAAGGGACAGATTAAAGAGTATTTGCAGCCGTAGGTTTTTCATCGTAGTGTACCTCCGTTCAAACGTGAAAGATGGATTGTCCAACCGAGAGATTGCCGCATAGATTGGTGTAGATCGGCGGGCAGTTAGTCGGTATCGGCATGCGATGGTAATCTAACGTCTAGTGGTGAGATTATCTTTACTAAAACAGCCTCATCACATAGCGATAAGACTATTCCACAATAGAAATGTTTGCTTGTTTGCTGCAAGGTATCTGCGTAGAGCAGGAGTCGCAAACTTAGGCTATTGTTGCCGTCTTCTGTGCTAAGTCATGGAACTTAGTTTCAAGCAGGCGAAGACGCTTATCAAGTGATTCGTAGTTTTGTTTCTGTTCTTCGAAGATTGTGTCATCTACTTGTTCACGTGAACCTTCTTCAATAAAGATGTCATGACGGAGATCTGCTATATTGGTGCGGAGGGTGGCTTGTCCGGCTTTCAATTCAGCGAATTGTTCATTGACGTTAGCAAACTGTTCATCAACCTCAGCAAAACGTTTGTCAATACGTAGTTCCATGTCTCTTACTATGTTTGTAAGGTTCTTGTGGTCACTGCGGATGTCGGAGAGTTGGGTATTGATCTGATCAAACTTAACGTTCATCGTCTCGGTTAGCGTTTGTATCTGTTTAGCTAAGTCTTCGTTCGTCATGGTTAGTTATATTTAATCACAGACTGGAAAGCGGGACAAGAACTAAGCTTGATTTATTTACGAAAGCATTCCTAGTTTTCATGCCCGTAAGCCAGAGCTAGTTTCCACTGTGCTGTGAACAGCTCCCTATCCTCCAGAGAACAAGAGAGGCATGCCACTTTCCCAAGGTTCTTACGTTCGCTGCTTGATATCATGTCAATCTACGGGTAGTATGATCCTCATCAAGACTATTGCGAGACGAAAGGTTGAGTAGGGATGGATAGCCCGCACATCCATGCACTTGCACCCGAGCACATCCCATTCATTGTGGAGGCCTGTGCAAACTGGCGTGAGCTGGCTCAGTGGGGGGCCGCCGTACTGGCGGCCACGTTCGGCTGCGGAGCTCCAGCGCAAGATCACTGACACTTCGGGTCCTGTGCCTGCTGGTGCGTACACTTTCGTCATTAAGGATGGTGGGACTCTGATCGGCGAGTGCTCGCTTCACGCTATAGACTGGCGCAACCGCGCTCTACTGTCTATATCCAATACGGAATGAATCCTATTCTTCTAAAGTACCAAGACTAACCAGTCTGGCATGCGCCTTTCTTCTTTCCTCCATGAGTTTTAGCTCTAATTCTATCGCAGGCTGTATCCACGGTCGGTGTTTTTCCTCTATTAGGCGTGATTCCAATGGCTCGGGATACTCGCCCAAGTCCACTACGCTAGCAACTGTACGGCAATTAGGCAATCCTGCAACATGCATATCCTCTCTATGAGGTCTAGGTCCGAGGACTGTCTACTCAGCTTGAGGTTGGTCTTCTTTGTGACGATCGCAGATTAGCAACAGTAATCGTGCACCCAATTTTTTTACAAAGCTACTTGAAGCGCGTCTACTTTTTTCATTGTCATCCGACACGACTTGTTCGTTTATCCCTCTCGTAACTGTGTGAACCATTATAAATAGTGGCGTTAGTTATGGTAATTCCTGGGGGTCTCCAAACGATGGTGTCGACTCCAAGCAGACCTATTCTCTTCAAGCTTGAGCAGCATTTGGTATGCACGACTATATTTCCTGACTGAGTCCATCAGCAAAGAGCTAAAGTGTCCCATTAGAGCCTCTCAAAGCTAGTGAATGTCTTCAACTTAATTTCGGGTTTTACGCGACAAAAACTAAATCCATACTTTAAAACTTAGAATATGTATGTTCCTCCGTCGGAGTCTTTGCATGCATCCCGAGATTGTACTTAAAATGCTTCGCGTATTTCTTCTTGAGAATATGTTGGGTGCGGGTCAAACTGTGTCCATACTGTCATCATGTCGCCTGGTTTCCAATACTTAGACTTATATTCTTCTCCCAGTTTTTCAGGGTCGGTGCCGATCGAGGTTATGACCATCCACACTATTGCAGCACGTTTTCCAATTTCTTTACATACGCGACCAAGGCGCGACGCCGGAACCTCGTTGAATTTATCTAAATCCTGGTACCATTTATCTTGCTCGCTCAGCTCGCTCATTTCATTTTCTATACTCTCACATGATTATCTGGATGGCAATACACTGGCAAATAGTAGAGCCTCACTCCCACTCCCATCCCATTCCGCTGAAGAGTTCTCCGTAGAGGTCGTGGTACTGTGTGGTCACGGTGCTACCTCCTTTTAGGTCGAGCTGGTTGTTGGTGGTGGGTGCGCCTGGTCGTTCAAGGAAGCTGAGGCGGTTGAAGAACCAGACCGTCCGGGGTCTGGTGCCGAGGAACACGGTCTCGTCACCGTAGAACGCGGCCGCGCAGGCCTATACGTTCTCTTCAGCTGTCATGGCAGTCCAGTCAAGCCACCAGCCATAACGATTGGCTAACAAAGACAAGAACAGACGGATTGTACGTCCGTTACCATCACGAAAAGGGTGAATGGCGTTGAGCTCTGAATAGTAGTGGGCAAGGCGGTCAAGTACTGCTGTAGCACGAGGATTCCAATGTTGGCATTCTTGCTCCAATGCGTCCAGAATCGTCTCAACTTGCGCCGTGACGTGTTCGGCCGCAGCGAAGTGCGATGTCCCTTTGCCGATCTCTGCTGTCCTGTACTCTCCAGCCCAGGAGTAGATCTGTCCGAACAGCTTGTAGTGAAGGTCTCTTAGTAGAGAAGGTTTCCAACTATTCGGCTCCACATTCTCTAATATCGCTGTGGTCATGGCAGCGGCAGTAGCTTTCTCAGCACGAACCAGTTCGTTAGCAGTTGTGATTCCAAGTCGGTTATGCATGACTCCGGTGTCTGGGTCAGTGCAGGGATCATTTGTGAGATCGTAGGCTATAGAGTCCGTCAATCGGCGCGGCTAGCACTCCACTCTCAGCGATCTGGCGTGCTAACGCTAGCAAATCGTCAATAGAAAGTTTCCCTTGAGCGAATGCCTTAAGGGCTTGCTTCATATGAACGTCCATGAGTGTACCTTCAACGATCACAGTGCGGACAGTCTGCTGTCTTTTAGATAACTCTGCTGTCGTCATATTATAAAAATAGCGTAGCAGATAAGGAGAAATTTGATAAATATTGTATATGCGCGTCCGGTTCAGCCACCTAACCCAAAACAACCCTAAATCGCAGATAGGTAATTGAGTCTTCAAATAGCTCGAGAATGGTTGGCTCTTGTCGGCATTGTTGCACAACCCAACCCTCAAACCCTCAGCTCACCCTAGTTGCTGCGGGTTTTGCTTTGTCCTGCTTTGTCTTGTCCTGCTTTGTCTTGTCCTGCTTTGTCTTGTCCTGCTTTGTCTTGTCCTGCTTTGTCTTGTCCTGCTTTGTCTTGTCCTGCTTTGTCTCGTTAGCTGGTTCCGCTATACCTCGGCAGTCCTAGGCTATTGAATTGGTTAATGATTAGGGCTTTTAGTTTTTGTTCGGTTAGTTGGTTCGCTTCTGTGCGCGATTTCAGCCGTTCGCCGAATATGGTCTTTAGTCTAAAGAAAGTATTTTCAACTAGGCTGCGGCGATGGTAGTCGACATCAGCTTTCCAGCCATCTAGACCATACTCAATAACATGCCGAACAACTTGGTTGCGTTCCTCCCAGCCTGGTGTGTCATACCAACTAAAGTGCCGCCCGGTATTGAGGTGTAGTGTAGCATTTTTAGGCGGCGGGGCGATGAATTCTATGCCACGCTTTCTAGTGATGTCGAGATAATTACGCTGCGCGTCGTAAGCTCCGTCGCCGATGATGGTTTGCACAAGCGGTAGGGCTGTAGCGAGACTGAACCTGATCTAGCATCGGCAGAAGCTGGGTATTGTCATGAGTATGAGCGGAAGTATTAATAAGACCAACAATATCTCGGCTAGAGTGATCTATAGCGATGTGTAGTTCCCGCCAAGTCCGCTGGCGGCTATAGCCATGCTTTCTAGCTTTCCATTCACCTTCGCCGAATAACTTAAAGCCAGAGCTATCGATTAGCATAACAATATTCTCCCTGGAGCGACATTTCGGCAGGAAGTCAACGGTTAGTTTGGCAGCTCGCCTAGAGAGAGTAGAATAATCTGGAACCTTTCGGCTAATCTTCATTGCATTAAACAATAACTCGGCAAAGCCGCTGGTCTGGCGCAGTAGCAGATGAAACAGTTCGCGGATGATGAGGATTAATTTAATAAACTCATCGGAATAACAAAACGGGTGTCCATTTTTACCATTATTTTTCTGCTTCAGCGCATCTTGCTTAAAAACATCTTCGGCAAGGAAGATGCTTAGATTTCCTCGACTCTTGAGGGCGTTATTATACGCGCTCCAATTAGTAATCTTCCTGGCAGCCTTCCTAGCAACCTTCTTCGTCTTGAGTTTCCGCAAATCTTCACGGCACTCCTGATATCACCTATACCTAATCTCAAAAACGCCAAAATATAAGGAATCCTTTCCCTTTTTGATATAAAATAAAGTTAATTTAAAAAACTATATAAAACAAAAAGAGGAGGATTCCTTATGACCAATTTTACATCAAATACTTATATTCTGAAAAGAAAGATTTTAAGTTTTACAAATAAAATTTCCAATCATTTGCCAAGACCCGATCGTAAGTTTACCGCTGACATCATTTATGGCATGCTGGCTAGTGGAAGTTGTCTTCTAACAGATGTAGTTGACCAACTGCATGAAAATTCTAAAAAGATAAATATTGTTGATCGCCTTTCCGGACATCTGAAAAAAGGAATTCCCGCGCAGGCTCTAAATCCCTACCTTCAGATCGTAAAACAATGGGTTCCTAAAGAACCGGTTGTTCATATAGATGACAGTGATATTGTAAAGCCAGATGGTTATAAATTTGAAGCCCTCGGCGTTGTCAGGGACGGTTCCGCTAGCACTTCAACCAAAAGCGTTTACAAGAAAGGCTATCATGTTACTGAAGCCTGTGTTCTTACTTCCGGCAACCACCCTGTCAGTATTTTTTCCAGGATACATTCTTCTTACGAGAAGAATTATAAGTCTGCCAATGTTATTACTTTTCAAGCGATAGAACAGGCTGCCGCTCTCTTCGAAAATGCTGTTTTTGCTATGGATCGCGGCTACGATGATAATAAAATGTTTATTAAGCTCGACAAATTAAAACAAGATTATGTCATCCGACTTACTTCTAAAAGGAAACTCCTTTATCATAACAAATGGATTCCAGCTACGCAGCTTCGCGACCGTCGTAAGGGTAAAATAAAAACAGGAGTATTCTATAAAGGGAAAGATCATGATGCCTATCTGTCGCATGCCAGAGTACGGATTACAGCCTCCAGAAAGAATATAAATCTCGTTCTTATTTATGGCATCACAGAACATCCGATGATGCTTGCCACTAACAAAGAGATCAAGTCAAAGGACGATGTTGTCCATGTTGCGCGCATCTATTTTTCACGATGGAAAATTGAGGAGTATTTCCGTTGCAAAAAACAGATGTTTCAATTTGAAAACTTTCGTGTCAGAAAGCTTCGCGCCATAAACGCGCTTAACTTTTATATTAGTTTGTGTATGGCGTTTCTTGCCATGATATCCATGGCGCCAGAGACAAATACAATACAATACGGGTTTTAGTTATAAAGACAGCAAACCCTGTGAAAGAAAACGTATTTTTTTGTTACTACCGGCTAGCAAAAGGCATTGTACGAATACTCTCATACGCAAAAGAGGGAGTTAGGCTTTGGTTTAGAACCAGGCGTCCCACATACCGGCAGCTTTGTTTTAAGTTTATCATTTAAATTTAAATTTAAAAGATTAGGATTAAAAGGATACGTCCCATAAAGCTCAATTTCTATGGAACCTATTAAAGTACGCCGGTTATTAGAGCTATTGTTCAAATTTATTTAAAAATCATCGAATTGATTCTTATGTTGATATTGCAATTCAACGTATCAAAAAAGGGAAATGATTCCTTATATATTTTGGCGTTTTTTGAGAACTTACTTGTTTAGGTATAGGCGATATTAGGAGTGCTGTGAAAATTTGCGGAAACTCAAGTCTTCGTGGTTATCCTAGCAGACTTTTTAGTGTTATTATTGGTATGAGCAGTGTTTTTATCTTTAGTCTTCACACCAAAAGAATAACACCGCTCATTTTTTGTTGTCTAGAGGGTTGTGCAACAATGCCGCTCTTGTCATCAATTCATTGTATAGCCCTTCAAGTTGGTGAGTTAAGTATCCGCTGGTCATATAGTTTGCGCATATTAGCTAACAATAGATAGGCTCTTTAGGTACGGTCTCACGGCTTCTCGTCCATCATAGAAATCATACGTTGTTCATAAATTAGGCGCCCGGTGTCTGTTTCAATGGCTCTAGATGCGATAGTATGTGTCTTGTTTGCTTTTAGAGTCTAGCAAAATAGCTGTTTAATCTGTCTAGAGATAAGCTCTATAGAAGCGAAGCGTCTGCCAGGTAGATCATCCCTGAAATGAGAAAACCATCCGGATACCGTTGGATAGCTATTCCGGCAAGCAGCATAGTGGACTCAAGCCTCTATATTCTGCACCGCAAGTACCTTAAAGAGACAGTTTTCTTGCAGGCTACGTTCGCTATTATGAGTAATAGCAATTCGTCTCTGAAGGCTGGATTATTTAACTAACATTTCTTATTATTAGCAAGGCTCGGTATGTAATAGACATACGAAGCATCTCTTTATAGGATTAGTTTTACATATCACTCTAATTTTATGGGAGGTTGGGTTAGGTTAAAGTATTAATAGAGCAGCACTCCAATGACAGCTCCGTGAACCTATAGTACTACCCCAGACGGCAGAGCCAGTCTCATCAAGACATTAAAAACTCCCATCCATGACGGATGGGAGTCCAGTGTCATCCTGCAAACTACAGTAAACAAATCTTTGGATCCAGGGTTTGCGTGACGGCACCGTGGTACACCCGATACGATTCGAACGTACGACCTCTTGCTCCGCAAGCAAACGCTCTATCCAGCTGAGCTACGGGTGCATACCACCTTAAATCATAGCACGATATCGGTGGGTACACAAGAGGGGCTTACTCTCGGTACATTAAACTAAAACGGAACACCCTAGTAAAATTAGATATAGTAGCAACTAATTCTATAAGGAGATGTCTCTGTATGTCTCGTTTAGTAGATATACCGAGCGAAGCTCGGTATAAATAGCTAATGAATAACCATTAAAGCTTCAGAGCGGTTAGTATTGTATTACTATTTACCCATAAATATCCAATAATTTTAGCCATTCTCTTAGTATAAAAATACCGGATATCGATATCCGGTATTTTTTGTTTATTTTACCTCTGTTATCTTTTATTCTTTTTTCTCTTCTTTTATATATAAATATATAGAGGAGAATTATGGTAAGAATTATATGGGATTATGGAACTATGAAACTATGGAAGTTATAGAGTTATAGAGTTATAGAACTATAGAACTATAGAACTATAGAACTATAGAACTATAGAACTATAGAGAATATCATTAAAGAGCTATAGAGAGTTAGGAGTTAGGAGTATAGGAGTTAGGGCTTGTTAAAGAACTGCTAAGGAGGTAGAGAGAATTAAGTAAAGAGAGTTTAGGAAGATTAGTATAAAAATAATATGGAAGTAAGTAGACAGGTAGGCAGACGAAGTAAATTAAGTAAATTAAGTTAGTTAGTAAATGGATGGACGAATGAATGAATGGATGAGTAAATAAGCAAATAGGTTGGTTAGTAGCAAGTAAATGATAGGTTGTAAGGTTGTAAGTTAGTAGGTAAGTTAGTTGGTAAGTAAGCGGATAGACGAACGGATGAGCAAGCAGATGGATAAGCAGGTAGATAAGCAGACGAACAATAAACGTTTAGTACTTAAGAAAGGGCAGATGGATATACTTGAGGGGTTGTATGGGGGTAGGTTTGGGAGATGTTGGTTGTTTTGGGTTGGGGTTGCTAAACCGTACAAGCCTAATTTTAACAAAACGGAAAAAATGGTGGCTCTTTTTGTATGTAGGAGTGTTGCAGTTGAGTGGTTGGTGTAGGCACTTTATTGACAAACCCCTAATAGTAATGCATGATATAGAAATATGACAAAGAAGACATTGCCCAAGCTGATTACATTGCTACAAAATTTATCAACGAACTCAACTCGAAAAAATCAGACATCTACTAAAGAAAACAAAAAGGCCTTTACTGTTATAGGCATTGTCGCTGCCATCGTTTGTGTGCTTACTGTAATATCTGTCGGCGTGACTTATGTCGCTGCTCTCAAAGATCAATCTCGCCTCGAAAATGACAACATTCCAATTACTATCTCTGGAATCGATGATGAAATAGAGTTAGGCTACCATACAGATAGCCATGAAATAAGCGGAGAGCTTTCGGGGGTTAGTACGTTCTCTCAAGTAACGATTGGTAATACGATCGGAAACCTAACCGATCGCCATAATAACACTGCCAAATTTAAGCATAGATTCGAAAATATCCCTGAAGGTAAAAGGGACATCGTTGTTTCTGTTGTCGACGGTAACCGCCACACAGACAAAACCATTACATTTAAGCGTCAAACCAAAGCCGAGTATGACAAACAAAAGCTTGAGGAAGCTCTCAAAAAAGCTGAAGAATCAACTAAGAAGGCGGAAGCTGAACCAACCGATGAACATATCGAAGGCGCTAAGTTAGATATCAAAAACTTGCCGGACAATAAACGCATGCCATTCTCTGAACGCATTGCAAAATTAGAAAAAGCCAAACAAGAGGAAAAAGAGCGTGCTGAAAAAGCGAAAAAAGACGCTGAGGAGCAAAAAAAACAGGGCAGAGCAAGCTGCTGCCGCGGCAGCAGCAGCCAAAAAAACTCGCCAACAACAAATTCAACAGCAACGACAGCGCCAAGCTGCTGTAGCTCCAGCAGCTACCCCTGCGCAAAACCAAGCGGCAGGCGTGTTCTTCCGGAACTGTAAAGAAGCACGTGCCGCTGGTTATAGCAATATGAGTCGCGGCACGCCTGGATATCGGGAAGAGCTTGATCGTGACCACGACGGGATTGCGTGCGAGAGATAGAGAAGGAGCATGCTATCTGTGCACCAAAGTAGGAGCGCAGTCCTTTTTATGAGATAAATCCCAATAAAGAAATGACAGCTATTTAATGGCAGTATGCTTAAAAGTCCATAGTCGTTTGTGTATATGGAATATCATTACGGGCGAATTGTTAGTTTGATACAACTTAATCGTATAGCAAGCAAATTTAAATTTCAGCGCTATCTCAAAATAAACCAGGGCAAATTACGTAATTAATTGTTTGGGTGTTGAATGACAGACTACTCATAGTGCCATCTCTGCTACTACTTGCGTCCAATAAACTTATTCATTGATTCGTTTACGTTATTAGAGCCAAGGCCACTCCAAGGCTACTCTGTGTTGTATAATATGGATATGAAGATACTTGCAATCGCTGACACAAATCCTCAACTAGATTACCCGCAGTTTGTTGCTGAACATGCTATAGATATCGTGATGACACTAGGTGATTTGGATCGCTCGCAGCTTATCGGGTTAGAGCGTGTTACTACGCCAAAGATTGGCGTGTATGGCAATCACTGTAGCGGTACGTATATGAATGAGTTTGGGATTGTTAATATGCATCTCAACGTATGGCAATGGCGTGGTGTGTCTTTTGGCGGTTTCCAGGGGTGTGTTCGTTATAAAGAAAATCCTGACGCAATTATGTATACACAGCAAGAAGCACGTGAGCTGCTTGCAGGTATGCCGCCAGTTGACGTGTTCTTAACGCATTGTCCGCCGCGCGGCATCAACGATGAGGAAGAATTGGCGCATCAAGGATTTGACGGCTTGCGTACGTATATAGAGCGTACGCCGCCAAAGTTACTACTGCATGGTCATACGTACCCAGCTGAGACAACAATGGTGCGGCAGTTTGGTTTAACACGGATTGAGTACGTGCATAAATATAAGGTGATAGATATTGATTTAGGCGAAGCGTAAAAGATCATATTCAATTACTTGAAACAGGGAGACGATAATGGCATTTGGACCAATCATGAAGTTAACGACCGAATCTGGACTGAAGCTAGAGCTTGCACCGTTTACGCGCGAAGAAGTGTTAGTTTTTATCGCAGGGTTTCAAAAACAGAGCACCAACCAATATAATGGCATGCTGCCGGTAACGGCAGAGATGGAGCAAGAGTGGTTTGACAAGAGGTCGAAAGAGAGCAATGTGATGCTGTGGGGCGTCTGGGTTGTTGAGCGTGATAAGAGGAAACTTATTGGCTACACAGAGATAAATGAAATTAGCCCTTTGGTACCAACTCAGCGTAATATTACACAGGGCTCTACGAGTATTACTCTAACTAATAACAGCTACTGGCGTAGAGGTATTGCAAGTGCAGCGCACTATGCTCGTACGTGGTATGCATTTGAGCAACTGGGGCTAGTTAGGCTAAGGTCGGCGGTTGCACAGGAAAACACTGCGAGCAGACGAGCGCTTGATAAAGTAGGATACTCTCATGTATATGTTGAGCGAAATTTTCAGTTTATTGATGGACATTATGTTCATGAAGATATGCTTGAGTGTCTCAACCCGGCGGATTGGGCATGGCGCTTGTGGTGGGGTGATGATCGTCCGCCACGTAAAAATTTACAGGCACGTAAGAAGACGGAAGCGGCGTTGGCGTGGTCGCGTGAGCACGTTGTGCTCCCCTAGGCGTGGGTGACGCGTAAGGTGTATAAGCGCTGGAAAGTAATGGTCGTAGACGGCGAAATTATGTATGTACATTTTTGTATGCGGCGTGTCGTATAGAGATAGTGTATAATACAAATGTATTTATAGCGTAAGGAGTGCATTATGGCATTTGGACCAATCATGAAGTTAACGACCGAATCTGGACTGAAGCTAGAGCTTGCACCGTTTACGCGCGAAGAGGCGACGACGTTTGCGGATGGTTTTGCACATCACTCAGTTATTCAATATGTGACAAACCGCGTGCAGACGAAAGAAACTGAGGAAGAGTGGTATGACAAGATGATTAAGGACAGGACCTCGCGCGTGTGGGGGATCTGGGTGGTTGAAGATAATGAGCGCCGGCTTATCGGCAATAGCGCATTGACGGATATGGAGCTTCGTAAACATATTCGCCAGGCGGTTAGTGGTTCAGTGATCTGTGATGCAAGCTACTGGGGCAGGGGAATCGCGAGTGCGTGCCACAAAGCACGGACATATTTCGCATTTGAGCAATTGGGGCTGCATCGTATAAAATCGGCAGTGCTACAGCCAAATGGTGGCAGCCGAAAAGCACTGGAACGCAGCGGCTACGCGCTTGTCTACACTGAACGCAATGAGACGTTCGTTAATGGCGCGCTCGTCCATATGGACTGTTTAGAGTGTCTTAATCCGACAGACTGGGCATGGCGGCAGTGGTGGGGCAGCGACCGTCCAACTCAAAAAAGCCTGGAGGCGCGCAAGAGAACCGAGGCGGCGTTAGAGTGGGCGCGGGAAAACGTTGAATTAGTATAAGTTTGCGGCTGTATTAGCGCGCGTACCTTAAAATGCCGGCGGAAAGAGGGCTTTGCTAGTTTTTATGTATTTCATGCAAATTATCAATAACAAGTGCTGGACGGTCGTTATTGATATAATCCGCAAGGTCAATTGACTGTAGAAACTCGGGATAGAGCGTGACGCTAGCAGGATCGACAAATTCACACACAGCGAGCTCTTTAATACCGTGGCTGGTGTTCTCAAGGTTAATGTTGGTGAAGTTGTCAGGGTTTTTGATGGCAAAGAAGAATTCTAGCTCTTCGGCGTAACCAGCACGCGCAGATGGGAATTGCTGGATAAATAATAGATTGCCAATGACGGCGTCTATGCCTGTTTCTTCGTGTAGCTCGCGTGCTAATCCGTCGATCAGCGATTCTTGCGGATCAAGCCCACCGCCGGGTACAGCGTAATAGTGTGATATGTTGTCACCATGCTTGTGTTTAACAGCAAGTAGTTTACCATCTTTATAGATGATGGCGCGGACATTAATGCGCCGTCCGGTGTAGTATTCCATAGATTCTCCTTGGTTTTTTTAGTGATGATAACCAGAGGAACGGATGTTCATTCGTTACAACTCATTGTAGCAGATACGCGGTGAGTGCGATATAATAGGAGTATAGTAACTGGCAGAAAGTGATGGATATAAATTTTGCCCTTTGCCTTTCGGGCGGATCATGCAAAGTTTACACCTGTTACTCTTCTGCTACAAGAAAGGAGCTCTGAATATGAGTATTATTAACCCGAGTGGCAAAGAAATTTTCTCTGTCACGACTGATTTTTGCGGTCGTCCGCTCACGCTAGAGGTTAACCGCGTCGGTTTTCGCACGACTGGAAGCGTGCTGGTGCGCTACGGCGATACGGTGGTACTAGGTAGTGCGCAAGTCGGTTCGCGACCAGTGACGCTGGATTATTTCCCCTTGAGCATTGACTATGAAGAAAAGTTTTATGCAGCCGGCAAGATATCGGGTAGTCGATTTATTAAGCGCGAAGGTCGTCCGAGCGACGATGCGGTATTGGTTGGGCGGCTGATTGATCGTCCGATTCGTCCGCTATTTCCGAAGGGCTATCGCCAAGAGGTGCAGGTAGTAGCAACGGTGCTGAGTATGGATCCGGCATTTCGTCCTGATGTAATCGCGATGATTGCGGCGTCAAGCGCGCTTATGCTAACTGGTACGCCATTTGACGGACCGGTGGCGGGTTTGCGCGTTGGGCGCGTGAACGGCGAGTTTAAAGCGTTCTTAACGCCAGAAGAGCGTGCAGCGAGCGACTTAGATTTGGTAGTCGCTGGTATTGAGCACGGCATCACGATGGTGGAAGCAGGTGCTAAAGAGGTATCGGAAACTGTGATTGTCGATGCGATGACATGGGCGCACCAGATGATGCAGCCGGCAATTCGCTTGCAGAAAGAGCTGGCAGAAAAAGTTGCACCTGTTCGGCAGGAGTATGAGTTAGTATTGCCTAATGAAACCGTTCAGGCAACGGCTGACGCGTGGGTTGACGGCAAGCTGGGCGAGAAAATCCGCCGTCCGTACCCAGAGCGTAATGAAGTCGTCAACGAAATTCGTTGGCAGTTCCACGAGGAGATGGCAAAAACCCTTGATGGCGAGGTTGATTACGATGAGGTTCGCGACGAATACGACGAAGCCTTCACGATGGCGCTGCATAAAGACGTGCGGCGTGGCATCGTTGAAGATGGCATGCGCCCTGATGGTCGTGCACTGACAGAAATCCGCCCGCTGTCAAGCGAGGTTGGTATTTTGCCACGCGCCCATGGTTCAAGCCTGTTTACGCGCGGTGTGACACAAGGTATGAATATCGTAACGCTCGCACCGCTTAGTTATGCACAGCTAGTTGATACAATGGAGCGGACTGACGACGAGCGGCGCTATATGCACCACTACAATGCACCAGGCTATACTGTCGGTGAAGTTAAGCGTATGGGCAGCCCGGGACGCCGCGAGATCGGACATGGCTATCTGGCAGAACGTGCGCTTACAGCGGTTTTGCCGAGCGTTGAGGACTTCCCGTACGCGATTCGCAGCGTAACGGAAATTATGTCGCAGAACGGCTCAACGTCAATGGCGGCAACGTGTTCAAGCTGTCTCGCATTGATGGATGCTGGCGTGCCGCTGACGGCGCCGGTAAGCGGTATCGCTATGGGTTTGATGATGGATGGCGAGACGCCGTATGTGCTAAGCGATATTGCTGATGCTGAGGACTTTGCAGGTGACATGGACTTTAAAGTGACCGGTACAAGCAAGGGTATCACTGCCTTACAGATGGATATGAAGGTGCATGGTTTGCCAGTTGATGTACTGCGCCAGGCGCTTGAGCAATCAAAGTCGGGGCGCGCCTTCATTTTGGAGCATATGCTAAGCATTCTGCCAGCTCCGCGCGAAACCCTCAGCCCGTATGCGCCGCGCATTGAAAAGCTTAAGATTAATCCAGACAAGATCGGTGCGGTTATTGGTAAAGGCGGCGAGGTGATAAACAAGATTACTGCCGAGACGGGTGCTGAGGTTGATATTAAAGAAGACGGCTTAATTACGGTAGCAAGCCCGGATGGCGAGTCAATTGCGAAAGCGGTTGCGTGGATTAAGCGTTTAGTTGAAGAACCGGAAGTTGGTAAAACGTATAGCGGTACGGTAGTTACAATTAAAGATTTTGGCGCATTTGTAAACATCTTACCAGGTGTCGATGGTATGCTCCATATTTCACAGCTATCAAATAAGCGCGTCGGCAAAGTGACGGATATATTGAAAGAGGGGCAACGTGTGCGCGTGAAGCTAACAGCGATTGATGAAAAGGGTCGTCTAAGCTTGACAATGAAGGACGTAGCCCAATCATAGTTACCTCGTGTGGTATGCCGATAAAAATCGTGCACAGTAGCCGGCTATTCTGTTATAATAAGCTAAAACAATATAGGTAAGGGGAAATATGAATAACCAGCCAACACCACCAATGCCACAGACACCACCGCCAACACCGCAGATGCCTCCAGCGCCTACGCAGCCGACAAACGGCCAGCCGCCGGTACCACAAGGCGGACAGCCTTATTCGCCGCCGCCAATGCCGGGAGCTCCATTGCAGCCAGTGCAACCAGTACAGCCGATGATGCCTGGCCAGATGCCGAGAAGCGGCATGAATAAAGGGCTATTATGGGGGATTATCGGAGGAAGTATCGCGCTTGTATTGCTGATCATTGGTGTCATCGTTGCGATTATGCTGCTTAGCGGCCCAAGTACGCAAGACTATAAAGATGCCGCTAAAATGATGTCTGATTTTAAATATTCCGACAATCTGAAAAAGGGGATATCAAATACGAAAGATGCGAGTCAACTTAAGAAGGCTATGGACGGTGTTCTAGCAGAATCGGATGCGCACTTTAATAAGCTCGAAAAGGCAAAAGCGATGCGCGATCCGGAGGTAAAGAAACTATACCAGGAATACCATAGTGAGTATAATAAAGCAAAGAAGCTGTTGCAGAGGTTTGTGAATGTATATTCGGATTACCTAAACTATGTAGAAGCTTGTAACAGCACATCTGTTGGATACGTTTCGTATTTTGATAAGAGCGGCACTCAAGTCGGAGAAGAGTTTGATAAAAGTATTGCAGACTGCTCGAAAGTTCTGAATAAGATGAAAAACTCCGATGACAGCGATACGAAGAAGTATGCTGAAACGATGATCAGTTACTACAATAGTTTGAGAGAGTACTACGTCACGATGGCGAACCTTTATTCGGCGAAGGACTACACTACAAAGTTGCCAAAGTACCCTGATCTTCCGGACGTGAAGGATCCGGTAAGCAGCGTATCAGACAATCTTGATAAGAATGGATTATCTAATAAGGAACAAGACTTGTATAATTTATTGCTAAAAAAAGCTAAAGAGTAGATAATCATAGTAAAAGTAGACGGCGTGCTTTTATGCGCCGGATCGAGAGAAGTTTAAACAGCTCGCTTAGCCTTTTTGGAGAGCGTAAGCACAACTTCAGTAAGGGTGTACAAAGATATACGGGATATAAAGTCTAAGCGTAACAAACTAACCAAGAAAAAATATTCCGGTGGCGTTAGTCACCGGAATATACTGGGATTTGGTGTTGTGGTTGAAGGGCTAAGGTGGTACTGTCGGGGCTATCCGAAGCTAAAGATTAAGAAGTAACTTTTTAAAGCTTATTGTGGATAGAAGCACTATCGGATGTTATGTAACCAATCATGAAAATAGGTTCTCGTTAAGGCTGCAAGTACCGTTGGAGCAAGCGGATATTGTAGAATAGACGCAATAAATGGACAGAGTTTCGCAATTATTGGGGTTAACCCTCTCGCTCGAATAGATGCTGACTCTTATGGTATTGATGTAGCTACAGAGATACTTAAGTTTGCAGTACGTCTAGAAGAAAGAGAATGAAGAGATATCGGTTCAGCACATTTTACTGGGATAAAGAAAAATCCACAAAAGTGAAATTTCAACCGCTAAAAAGAATGCCTATATTGAAGGTTATAGCATGCATGGTTGTTGTCTTCGTGAATAACAATACGGTAGCCATAGCTAGACCGAAACGAGGCTGAGGTCTACCTGGTGGATATGTCGAAAAAGGCGAGACGCCTCAACAAGCTGCAATCCGCGAGGTATATGAAGAAACGGCAGTTGTAATAAAGGATGTAAGGATAGTTGGCGGCTGGTTAGCAGAGAAATTGTTTGAATCAACCCTAAACAAGGACTCCCCGAAGAAATCATACCAATTACTGTTTGTTGCTAAAGCAGAACGAGTTGATGAGTTTGTGAATAAATTTGAAATAATGGAACGCGCTTTTGTGCCAGCATCAAAGCTAACTGAGTACATAACGAGCAACTCTTTTGCGGAAATTTATAATTACCTGAGGCATGAGCATTTCTGTGAGTAGTATAAATTATGCCTGGAAATTTATTTCTAGATGAGCCTGTGAAAAAATCTCTGTAAATTAGACAATACAAAGGTCTCCTATGAAAAGCCCTCAAGCGTTTTTTCTGTAGGGAGCAAGTATATTGCGCCGGCAATGCATCATAGATATATGATTAACGTGCCGACGGATCCCACCTTCACAACGAATGAACCAGAGTCAACTACTCCGTTCTTAATATTATGGTGATACTTCTTGGGTTGAGCCATCAACTACCTCATCTTCCATGGAATTAACCTTTATAGATCAACTATTTAGTTAAAAAGGCATTCTCTATTTTTAGTTTAAGAAGTTCATCTTCTAATTCTTTTATATGCTCAGCACTTGTATTAACAATTCTCTCAGCCGTTTCTTCTTTTATATCTTTCTTAGGATTATCCAAAGTCTTCTTTCGCCCTTTCCTATGAAGTCTTAACGTATCAGGGCCGGCTGTACGAAAGCGGCTAACCCAGTTAATAATCATCTACAACAAAAAGTTTCTTTTCAAAAGAGTATTTTTCTTGTTTTCTGGATCGTATCAAAGCATTATCACCGAATGATTGGTAATTACTCACCCATAGCTTAACGCTATTCTTATCAGGAATACCATATTTTTTGCTAGGCATAGATATCCACCTTCACTATTAAGATAGGCGGTAACAATTTTCTTTTTGAACTCATAGCTATATTTTGTCGTAAGAACCGACCTCCAATTATTAGATTTTAGGTATGACTTTTGGGGGTCGGGTCAGGTTTTGGTATCGTCAACCGAAAAGGATAAGCTGTATCTTTGGCTGAAAGACCATGACTTCGTGGTTATTTTAACGCCGTATGTTAACAGGCGGACTACGTCTGTTGATAATAAGGTCATTATTGTTACGGCATTTCCCATTTATCCTTATCGGCGACGTGATTTTGATAAACTTCTTAAAAAATCTTTTAGAGTACTGTAAAAACAAGAAGTGCCCGTGAGGACACTTCAAGGGCTAATCATACAACATGGTACGTTAACCCTGTTATTGTAGCATACCTTTTGAGGTGAAGCATAATGTACCTACCGACGCATACACGGAGTTGATATTATATCGCTTATTTGCTATAATACAACTAACGTTTTAACTTGGGAATGTCTGCAATTAGTATATGTCTGACTAGGCTTCCCTCGCTTTAGCTAAAGATTTCAAATAGTTTTAATTAAAGGAGTGACATCTATGGGTCAGCAGCGACTCGCAAAACCACAGGCGGACGACGCATCTAAGCGCCCGCAACAACGTAAAAAAACTAATAACACTGTCCTTGACGCTACGACAACACGCAAAGGGGAAGTTTTTCGAGCACAGCGCCGTACGAGTGAAGGTGTGCAAGCGCAGGCGTCGCAGCATGTAATTAACGTGCCGGTGAATAAGTCTGTGTATAACGGCTATGGCGGCAAACAATTTAGTTTGACGATGCAACCGAAAAAACCACGCGCACCGCGTCCAACGCTTAAAATTATTCCGATCGGCGGCGTTGGCGAGATGGGTATCGGCAAAAATATGACCGCGATTGAATACGATAACGATATTATCGTGATCGACATGGGTTTTTTGTTTCCAGGCAGCGATTACCCAGGCGTTAATTACATTACACCGGACATTACCTGGCTTGAGGAGAATAAACACCGTATCCGCGCGCATATTTTTACACACGGGCACTTAGACCATATTGGTTCATTCCGGCATTTTATTTCGAAGATTCCCGCGCCTGTATATAGTACAAAGTTTACGATTGGCATGCTGCAACGCACGTTAGCAGAAACCGATAACACATACGAGCCGGAGTACCATGAAATGAACCCGGAGAATCACGATAGTATTCAGCTTTGCGACTCGTTTAGCGTGGAGTTGGTACGCGTGAATCACTCAATTCCTGATTCGGCGGCGGTCGTGGTGCGTACGCCAGTCGGCAACATCTTAAGTAGCGGCGACTGGCGCATTGAAGAGAACCCAGTGGATGGCAAGAAGTTTGACTTTGATCGTATTCAAGAAATCGCGAAGAATGAAGGTTTCTTGGCCTTCCTGAACGAGTCGACAAACTGCGAATCGGCAGGTACGCACACGCATGGCGAGTTTGATATCCAGCATAGTATTGGCGAAGTCATGGATAAATGGGCAGGCTCGCGTATCATTATTAGTAGTTTTTCGAGCCAGCTGCATCGTATCCAGCTAATTTTAGATGAAGCGCAGCGGCATAGGCGTAAAGTAGCATTTGCCGGCTTTAGTATGATCCAAAACCTTGAAGTGGCACTGCGTACGGGCGTAATCAAAGTACCGAAAGATACGGTTGTCAAAATGGAAGATATTATCAAAATGGCAGATAATAAGGTGACGATTATTTGTACGGGTAGCCAGGGTGAATTTAACGCGGTACTTAACCGCATGGCGACGGGCGCACATAAATATGTGAAGATTAAGAGCTCAGATGTTGTCGTTTTTAGCTCAAACCCGATTCCAGGTAACGAAAAATATGTCGTGCGTACCGTTGACGGACTGATGCGCGAGGGTGGTGAAATCATTCAAAATGGCAAGACGCACCTTACGGGCGTCGGGCCGCTACACTTGTCAGGGCATGGATATTATGATGATCACGTGCGGGTTATCAACGCAGTGAAGCCAACGTATTATATTCCGAATCACGGCGAATTTCATATGTTAGTGCACAATGCGGAGTTGGCAGAAAAAGAGTGCGGTATTCCGCGCGATCATATCTTTGTGTGCGACCCGGGCGATATTATTGAACTCACCCCGAATGGCGCGAAGAAGATCGGGCGTATTCACGCCGGCGGTGTTATGTATGATGATGCAGGGGAAATCGTGAGTGAAGTCGTGTTAAAAGACCGCATTCACATGAGCCAAGAGGGTATGTTTGTCGTCGTGCTAACAGTGCAGCGCGGTACAGGACGACTGCTTACGAGCCCAGATATTATTAGCCGCGGGTTTATTTATTTGCGCGATAATGAAGAGTTGATGGGCATGATTCGCCAGTATCTTAAGCAGAAGGCGTCGCGTAGCTTCACTGGGCGGTACGATATTGAGGTGGTTAAGAAAGAGATTCGCGACGAAATTACACACATTCTCTACGATCAGACGCGTCGTACGCCGATCGTTATCCCGGTTATCAATGAAGTTGGTGTGAATAAAACTGTTGCGCAGCGCCCGCAGATGAATGCGCGTGTGGCAAAACAGCCGCTTATGCCTGCGCCGTCGAAACGGAAATTTCCGCGTAAACAAGTACCTGATACCGAAACTGTCGTGCCGCGCGAACGGCCAGACAGCCGGTCGTACTAGCTGCATGCTTTAAGCAATGAGGGGTTGCTAAATAATCTATCATAGTTTATGATAGGATTTGTATAAGCATTATTGTGATAGGGCGTTAAAAACAAATAACAACTTCGGGAGGGAAAACGTGTTAACGATAGTTGTACAGAAGCACGGAAGACGGGCATCTTTGTTGATGCTAGCGTCTCTGCTGATCGGGGGAGGGTCGGCAGCATATTGGTTTGCATATAATTCACGAGCTCGTGCCGATGCAATTAATAGTACAGATTTCGTGATAACGATTGATACAACAAAAGGCGCGGGACTTAACGGGGCATCAACAGATACGCAGTTTACGTATCCGGGGCTGGGCAGCGATGCGTATACGATTGACTGTAATAATGACGGCGTCGTTGACGCATCGGTTGCTGCAAATACGCCGCATACATGTAATTATTCAACGCCGGGTGTGTATACGGTTCGTATCGCAAGCGCGATACCTCGCGTGAGCTTTAGCGGTCAAGGGGATAAACTGAAGTTGCTTTCTGTCGATCAGTGGGGCACGGGTAAGTGGAGGTCGATGATGAACGCCTTCTATGGGTGTTCAAATATGGACGTTAAGGCATCTGATGTTCCAGATCTTTCGTTAGTGCAGGATTTGTCCGGTATGTTTGGAGATGCTACGTCGTTGAAGGGTGAAGGCGCAAATTGGGCGTGGAATACATCAAATGTAAAATATACCGACACCATGTTTGTGCGTGCGCGTAACTTTAATCAAAATATTGGCAGTTGGGATATGTCAAACGTTGAAAGCATGACTCGTATGTTTAACGATGCGGCGGCATTCAACAACGGCGGCAGTAGCTCAATTAGTGCGTGGAATACCGCTAAGGCAACAAGCATGGAGGGGGTATTCTGGGGCGCAAAAGCTTTTAATCAGCCGGTTGGTAGCTGGAACGTGAGTAATGCGACGAGTTTCGCGATTGTGTTTATGGATGCGGAGAATTTCAATCAGGATCTTTCCCATTGGGATACTTCGAAGGCGACTAATATGAGTAACGCGTTCTATGGCGCTCGGGCATTTGACCGCGACGTTGGGTCATGGGACGTTGGCAGCGTGACGAATATGAATTATATGTTTGATGGCGCCACAGCATTCAACAACGGCGGCAGTAGCTCAATTAATGGCTGGAATACCGCTCACGTCACAACCATGGAAGGAATGTTTCATCGGGCGTCTGCATTTAATCAGCCGGTTGGTGGCTGGAATATGGCTAATGTGGTGAATATGAAGCACATGTTTAGTAACGCAACAGCGTTCAATAACGGCGGCAGTAATTCTATTGGCAGTTGGAACACTGCCAAGGCTGCAAGTATGGAATCTGTGTTTGAGTCGGCAAGGGCTTTCAATCAAAACATTGGCGGCTGGAATATTAGCCACGTTACATCGCTTCATAGAATGTTCAGAGAGGCGGCCTCATTCAACAACGGTGGCAGTAGCTCAATTAATACCTGGGACACTTCAAATGTTACTGACATTGGTGGTGTATTCTGGGTCGCAAAAGCTTTTAACCAGCCGGTCGGTAATTGGAATTTATCGAATAACACCACTTTGTGGGCGGTATTCTTATCGGCGGAAGCGTTCAATCAAGATCTCTCTCACTGGAACACCGCTAAGGTAACCGATTTTTCGCATACTTTTGAAAAAGCATCTTCATTTAATCAATCTCTCAGCAACTGGAATCTTACGGCGGCAAATACCGCTGAGGATATGCTATCAGGCAGTAAACTATCAGTGGGAAATTATGACGCAGCATTGATATCGTGGGATGGGCAATCCGTCAAGCCAAACGTAAAACTAGGAGTTGATAAATTGAAGTATTGCGTTGCTGAATCGGCTCGCGCTCATCTTGTGCAGCAACAGCCTGGTGGCCATGGTTGGACATTGGGCGGCACTGATAGCAAGGACTGCGCTATCTACCAGCCAGCCACGACAACCTTCACCGGTGCAACAACGTTTAATAGTACGACGCCGGTACCGCACGCTCTTGGCACGCTGACCACTGTTGATACTGACCCGACTGTTACGCCGCTTGATACCTTTACCTACAGTTTAACGTGCGCTACGCCGTCTGCACACGATAATCTGTTTAGCGTCTCTGGCAATACGCTTAGTCTGTCGCGAAGTGCCGCGGCTGTTTCTGGACCGGTGCACGTGTGTGTTCGTGTCACTAATAGCCAAGGCCAAACGCTTGATACCGTTTTCACCTTTACTGTCATTGATACAACGCCGCCTGCTACACCAACTGTTGCGCCCGATCTTGTTGCTAGCTCAGACAGCGGCATCAGTGATACAGATAACATTACAAACGTCACTACGCCGACATTCACTCTTCGGTGTAGCGAGCTTGGCGGTCATGTGACACTGTATATTGATGGTGTTGCTCGCGGGACAGCAGCCTGTACTGCTATTGGCCCGGTGACTGTTGTAGCGTCGTCCGCGTTAGGCGATGGTTCGCACACAGTTACATTCACTGAATCTGATGCGCTCAATAATGAATCAGCTGTTTCGCCGAGCCTTGTTGTCGTGATAGATACGACACCGCCGCCAGCGCCGGTTATTACCGTTAACAGTATCACACCGGATAATATTATTAATATAGCCGAGTCAAAAACCAACCAAACAATTACAGGCACTGTTACTGGAGCGAGGGAAGGCGATTTGGTTACAGTTACTGTCAATGGGGTCGCGAAGACTACGCATGTTGCTACCGGCGGCACTTGGTCTGTAACTGTTGCCGGCAGCGACCTTGCTGCTGATGCTAATCATGCGGTTGACGTGCGCATTACAACTGCCGATGATGCCGGCAACCAGGCTACGGGTACGGTAAGCAAGCAGTATGTTGTAGATACTGATGTTGTTGCTCGACCTGCTACGCCGCATCTCGATCCGTCGTCTGACACTGGTGCGAGCAATACGGACAATATCACAAGCACTCTCACGCCAACGATTGTTGATTTTGTGTGCGCACGCGCAGGCGATACGCTAAAGCTGTATGATAACGGCGTTTTATTCAAGACGATTGTTTGTACGAGTGCAGGTACGCATTCCGTAACAATGAATCCGCCGCTTTCTGAAGGTACGCATGCGATTACGTACACAACGACTACTTCGTCTGGTAATGTTTCCGAACCATCACACCCGCTGTCGCTAGTTATTGATACGACTGCGCCAACTGGCTCGCTCACTACGAGTAAAACGAGCGATCAGACGCCGGCGTTAACAGGGAACGTTGATGATCCGCACGCTACAATTACAGTAAAGATTGGTGGTGTAACCTACAATGCTATTAATAATGGCAATGGCACGTGGACGTTGCCGGATAATAGTATTGCGCCAGCTCTTGCTGAGGGTGACCATGATATCACAATTACATTTACGGATCTTGCTGGCAACGTGTATACAACACCAAACACGCTTAAACTTTCGATTTCGATCAACCCTCCAGTTGTAACGAAATCGTCAAAATTTCTTAACCGGCAAACGAATGAAGTAGAGTGGACGATCTCAATTCGTAATCCGAATGATGCAACGCAAACTGTTTCAGCCACTGATCAGTTACCGGGTCAAAGCGCATTTGTTGCGAATAGCGCTGTTTGTGCCGTGACGAGCACCAACTCAACGATTAATACGTGCAATTTTGATCAGCCAGTTAATCCAACGCGCCTCAATGTCGTTGTCGCCCTTGCTGCAAATGAGACGCTTACAGTGAACGTTCGAACAACGACTGCGCTTGATCGTGCGACTGTTACAAATACGGTAAGCGCTCAGTTTACTGCCGACACTGACCCCGACGCTACTGTCGTCGCTAATGCCACTGAAACATTAGCGATTAGTCGTCCAGTAATACCTAATCCTGGCGAAGTTATTAGTAACGTAACTGCTTCTCTCGCAAGCACTGGTACAAATGTGTTTGCTATTGCTGCATGTGCTGGTGTTTGTATTGGTGGCGCGGTGATAGTGTGGAGGAAAAGGAGCTAACGGAGTAATATAGGAAAGGATGGCAAAAAGAAAATCAACCAAACGTGCGGCAACACGCCGCAAAGCGGCGCCACAGCACGAGTTGCCGGAGGGGTATTGGCAGCAGGCGGCGGCAGTGCTATTGATGGCGTGCGCCGTGTTGATTATTGTATCGTGGTTTGGTGCAGGTGGTCCGGTATTGGATTGGCTGCAGCATACGCTGCAAGATATGATTGGTTGGGCAGTATATGTTGTGCCGATTGTTGCATTCTTCATTGCAGTGGAAACGTTTCGTGCTGAAGGTAACCGGTTGCCGCTTAGCGTGAAGATCACATCGCCGCTTGTTGTTGTATGGTGCAGTGGCATTTGTGGGCTGATAATGACAAAGCAGGGAAGCCGTCCGTCGGGCGGTGGCTTGCTGGGCGACGGCATAAACTTATTGATGCTTTCCCTTGTGAGTGCGCCCGTCGGGATTTTTATATACATCTTACTACTTGCGCTCACGATGACATTTATATTCCAGCTGTCATTTGATGATGTGCTGCAGTTTTTAAAAACAGCAGTTATGTCAAGTAGAGAAACAGCGGAAAATGAGGCAAACGTTGAGGTAATGCGCAAAGCTTCCAAACCAAAGCCAAAAGCTATGAGCGAGTTCAAACTCAACGAAGGCGTCCCTACGATGACTGAGGCGGATAAGAAGAAGCTGAAACTTGCGGCGTTGCACGCTCATGACAAGAAAGACGAGCCGGAAGAAAAAGCCGCGATGCTTGCGGTAAGCGATCCGAACTGGCAGTTTCCGAGCCTTGATTTGCTTGAGAAGAGTCAATCGCCTGCCGACGTAGGTGATATCAAGCAAAATGCTGGTATTATACAGGATACGCTACATGAGTTTAACATTGACGTCGAAATGGAGGGCGCAAATATTGGCCCGAAGGTGACGCAATACATGCTGCGACCGCCTGCTGGCATTAAGCTAAATCGCATTACAGCGCTTGAGACAAACATTGCGTTGAATCTAGCAGCGTCAAGTTTGCGCATGGAAGCGCCAATTCCAGGTAAAAAGGCTGTCGGTATTGAAGTTCCAAACAAAAAAGCGGCTGATGTGCGCCTCTACGGCATTCTAAACAGCAGCGAGTGGCGTAAGAGTAAAGCACCGCTCAGTATTGCTATTGGCAAAGACATTTCGGGGCAGCCGTTTGTTGGTGAGCTTAATAAAATGCCGCACCTATTAGTGGCGGGGCAAACGGGTAGCGGTAAGTCGGTAATGATTAATACGCTGTTGTGCAGCTTGCTATACCGAAACGCACCAAGCGATCTAAAACTCATCCTTGTTGACCCGAAACAGGTCGAAATGGCGCCTTATCAAGACATTCCGCATTTGTTAACGCCGGTGATCGTCGAGCCGGAAAAGACGGTAAGCGCGCTAAAATGGGCTGTGAATGAAATGGAGCGCCGTTACACGCTTCTCGCAGATGAACGTGTGCGCGATATTAAGACATATAATCAGAAGGTTGAGTCGAAGGGCAAGAAAATTGGCGTTCAAGATGAGGCGGGTAATGTACAGCAAGTTGATGGCGGTAAGATGCCGTACATCGTGATCGTGATTGATGAGATGGCAGACTTAATGATGATCGCGAAGCGTGACGTTGAAGCACTGATTGTGCGGATTGCGCAGAAAGCGCGTGCAGTTGGCATACACTTAGTGCTAGCAACGCAGCGTCCGAGCGTAGATGTAATTACTGGGCTCATTAAAGCGAATGTACCAGCGCGCATCGCTTTTACTGTGGCAAGCCAGACGGATAGTATTACAATCCTAGACCAAGCGGGTGCGGAGAAGTTGCTGGGGCAGGGCGACATGCTTATGAAAACCGCTAGTATGCCGAAACCGAAGCGTATCCAGGGTGCGTGGGTGATGGATAACGAGGTGAACAAAATTGCTGATCACGTGCGTATGCAGTCGGCGCCGCAGTATAACAATGAAATCATTAGCCAGCCGGTGCAGCTTAATGGTAAAGGCGGCGTAGTGATGGACTTTGGCAACGAGGGTGGCGACGATATGTTTCGCGATGCAGTGAGCGTCGTTGTGCAAATGCGTAAAGCGTCGACAAGCTTGTTGCAGCGCAAATTACGCATCGGCTATTCGCGGGCGGCGCGTATTATTGAAGAGATGGAGGAACAAGGAATTATCGGACCGGCAGACGGTTCGCGTCCGCGTGAAGTACTTATCAGCAGCGTCGACGAGCTTGACAATGGCTCCTAGACAATTGCGCGCGAAATTGCTATAATTACCCTGATATTAAACCTAAGGTTGCGTGCGATAGCGCAACCATCCGTACGGATACCAAAGGAGGTGAGAACGTATGAAAGAGTACGAATTGACCGTGTTAATTCGTCCTGATCGCGAGGCGGAGCTTGATAAGAGTCTCGGTGCGGTTAAAAAACTCGTGGCTGACAATGGCGGCAAGCTGTTGTCAGAAGATAATTGGGGCAAAAAACGCCTCGCATATAAAATTAAAGGCGAAGATTTCGCCGTCTATGTGCTGTTGAATGTTGAGTTGCCAGCTGCGGCGCCATTGAAAATCAGCAATGCGCTCAATATCAGTGATGACGTGATTCGCTACTTGCTTGTGAAAGTCGACGAAAAAGCGCGTATCGCACTTGCTGAAGCAAAAAAGCGTGCTGAAGAACGCGGCGAAGTAAGCAGTGATTTAGAAGCGTAACAGTAAACCATAAGGAGGAGGTCTTATGGCAAAGGGGTTTAATAAAGTAATACTTATGGGCAACCTGACGCGCGATGTTGAGGTGCGTACGACAGCAAGCGGGCAAAGCGTAGCGAACTTCAGCCTTGCCGTTAACCGCAGTTGGCGCGGGCAGGATGGACAGCAGCAAGATCAAACCAGTTTTATTAACTGTGTGGCGTGGGGCAAGGTTGGTGATATTATTGCGCAGTATGTGCATAAAGGTTCGCCGTTACTCGTAAGCGGCCGCTTAGATCAGCGTAGTTATCAAGACAAGGACGGCAATAAGCGCTCCGCGGTTGAAGTTGTTGTCGAAGATTTCAATTTTGTCGGTGGCGGGCGTAGCGATGATCCGTCGCTCAGCGCACCAAGCAGCAATCAATCAACAAATAATAAATCACAAGATGTCGTGGTCGAGGATATCGACGACAAGCCGATTGACCTCAGCGAGATCCCATTCTAAAAAGGAGTTTTAGTATGACAAAGCGATTACGTAAGGATGCGCCAGTCGCATTCGACTACAAAGATGTAAAAACGCTGTTGCGCTTTATTGATCCGTACGGTCAGATTGAGCCGATTGGTAAAACCGGCTTGACCGCCAAGCAGCAGCGGCAGCTAGCACGCGAGATAAAACGCGCGCGCCACTTGGCACTGATGCCGTTTGTGTCGCAAGGGCAATAGCAGAAAATTTTTCAGCGCGTGACCACAATGCTAGTCGTGCGCTGGCGAGTATTTCTACAGGATAAACAAAGGAGGCACTATGTATCAACCAACCGATTTGAAAAAAGGCATCGTTTGCCAAATTGATGGGCAGCCGTACCGTGTTATGGAATATAACCAAAAAGTTATGGGACGCGGCGGTTCAATTGTCAATGTAAAATTGAAGAATTTAATCACGGGGGCGGTAATTCCTAAAACATTTAAGGGGCAAGAGAAAATAGAGCCAGCTGAGGTGACAAGTCGTACGGTACAATATCTCTATAATGACGGATCGGCGTTTTTCTTCATGGATCCGGCAAGTTTCGAACAATTTGAGCTGCCAGCAGACACTGTGGGTGATGCGAAGCAATACTTGAAAGAGGGCGACGAGCTGGCATTGCAATTTTTCGGCGAGCGCGTTATTACTGTTGAGCTGCCAAAAAATCTATATCTGGAAGTGACCTATACTGAAGATGTTGTTAAAGGTGATACGACTTCGAGTGTCTTGAAGGATGCGACGCTTGAAACGGGCGCTGTTGTGAAAGTGCCAGCATTTATTAAAGTTGGTGATGTGATTTCAATTGACACGACAACGGGCGAATACCGCGAGCGCAAAAAGTAGTATACTAAAGAGCATGGCAATAAAGCCAAAACAAACAGCACATGCATCAAAGCGCCGCTCAACTGCATTTCGGCGGCGCGCGGCAAAAACGAAAGAACATTTTAGCCGGCACTACTATTCGCTTATGCCCGAGAAAAAACATCACCGCGTGATGGTGTGGACGGTGTTTTTGCTTGTAACGAGTACAATTATTGGACAAATGATGTATCCGATTGATCGCGCTTTGCCGTTTGCCCGGTTAGGCGATCAGATGGTTGGCTGGCAGACTGATCTGGAGCTGCAAGGCCGCGTTAACAACCGGTTTGAGGTGGCGCACGTAAGGTTCTCAAGCGAAAATACGACATCGAAAGAACGTACGTTAGCAAGCGTTGGCGTGGAGCCGAAATCAACCGATATGGTAGCGAAGCTTATGGAATATCCGTTTTGGCTGCGGTTTGTGCCGGGATCAGTGCTGTGGCAATTGCCAGTGGTGCGTGAGTGGGATCTGCAGATTTCTGACGCGCCGCTGCGCGAATTCAGCCAAACACTGAGCGCGGAGCTAACGCGCCTGCCAGAAAACGCCGAGCTATCAATTGAAAATGGGCAATTGGTTGCGAAGCATGATTCGTTGGGTGTACAGGTGAGCGCGGAGCAGGTGCAAGCGGCGGTACGCTCAGCTGTGATTGCCTATAACGGTACGCCGACAATTGTGGTAGCTGGGACGGTGCAGCAACCGGAAAAAACAGCGGCGGCGCTGGCTGATGTTCGTGCGCAGGCGGAACGCGCGCTTGCATTGCCGCTGCAAATTCAAGCGAACAATATGACGTTTACACCATCGCGAGAAGAAAAAGCGCAATGGTTAGTGCTTGGAACAGACGCATCAGGTAAGACGACGCTGCGGATTGACGACGCGAAGCTTCAGTCGTATCTTACAAACGTTGTGACGGTGCGTGCTGGGCGTGTTGCTGGCGTGACAAAGATTCAACTGCAGAATGGGCGCGAAATACATCGCGAGATAGGCGAAACTGGTTTGGGCGTCAATGCGCCGCCATTAGCTGAAGCGCTGACAAAGTATATGTTGCAGTACACAGGGCGTTCGCCGTTCGTTGCTGAAATGATTGAGATTCAACCGAAAGTCGCATATAGCGGCGACTATACGACGACGCGTGATGGCTTGCAGGCATACATTGATAAAAAAGCTCGTTGGAATACGTGGATTAGTATTCAACAGCTTGATGGCGAAAAATGGCCGCTTGGCGCACGTGATACTGAGAGCGTCGTGAGTGGCAGCACGTATAAGTTGTATGTGGCGCTGTATTTATTTAAAGAGATGAATGAAGGTAGGCACGACTGGAATACGCCAATCCTTGGCACGACAACAAATGCGTGTTTTGACCGCATGACAATCGCGAGCACAAACCCCTGCGCCGAAGAGTGGTTGAACCAATTCGGACGTACAAATCTGAACAATTATTTGTATAGCCGCGGCTTTAGCGCGGCGACGACATTCACGCACCCAGAAGCGGCGCATACATCAGCGCGCGACCTGACGAACTACATGATTGGTCTTGAGCGCGGTACGCTTATTGGCGGCGCGCAGCGCGAGCGGTTGCTGAGCTCGCTGAGTCGTCACCCGTACCGCTATGGCATTCCAGCGGGTAGCAAAGGCAAGGTATGGGATAAGGTTGGATTTGTGTGGGATTATGTCAATGATACAGCGATCGTGCACCATCCGCGCGGTACGTATGTGATGACGATTTTAACGCGCGGGCAGTCGTATGGCGCTATTGCCGCGATGACACGCGACATTGAACGGATTATGTATCCGTGATTGGTATAATGAGGCTATGAAACAGCGGCTTGATAAATTGATGGTTGCGCGTGGACTAGTGGCAACGCGTAGTGAGGCGGCAAACTGGATTCAGCTGGGGCGCGTACACGTGAACGGGCGGGTTGCGGTAAAAGCAGGCGAATTCGTTGATGAAGCGAGCGATGTGACAATGAACGCGCCGGAGCGCTACGTGAGTCGGGCAGGACTCAAGCTTGCGAGCGTTGCGCATAAGTTTGCCGTGTCGTTTGATGACGCGGTTGTGCTTGACGTTGGCAGTAGCACGGGCGGATTTACCGATTACGCACTGCAGCATGGTGCGCGATTTGTGTATGCGGTTGACGTTGGTACGAATCAATTGCATCCAACACTACGCAAGGATGCACGCGTTGAATTACATGAAAAAACCGATATTCGTGATTTTTTACCTGCACAAGTACCTGACATTATTGTGATTGACGTGTCGTTTATTAGTTTGCGCCAGATTTTACCGCACATCCGTACGCTAGCCGGTTTGAACACAAAAATTATTGTGATGGTGAAACCGCAATTCGAAGCGGGACGCAGGCAACTTGGCCAGAGCGGCGTGATTAAAAATAATACGATTCGCCGCCAAATCTTAGCTGACTTCGAGGCGTGGGCAAAGCACTACTTCGTGATTATCGACAAAAAAGATAGCGATGTCGCTGGCGTAAAGGGAAACCTCGAGCGGTTTTATGAGCTTCGATTGGCAAAAAACGGTGGGTAGTTAAATAGGATTGAAACGTGTGTCGCCAGAACAATTACTGCAATGTTATTGACAAATTATAAAATTTATGATAACATGACAAACGATTTAACTTAAGAATTATAGAGAAGGAACCCACCACATGCCCCAAGTAAAACGGAAAACGCCAGAGCAATTTGTTGCTCAGTCACCGATCGGCGAAAGGCTATCAGGGGGGGTATTTGAGCGCAATCTCGCTTCGGGTGCACTGCGTCTTATTGAAATAAATAACCAGTCACAAGAGCACCGAAAGCTTGGCAATAATGAGGCTAAGATTAGTGAAGTGCTGAAGAGTGGTTATTTTGGCATTACTAATGAAAATCCAGAGTTTATTGAGGCAGAGATTAATGATTTATTGATTACCGAAGCTGATGTGCCGCAATCATACTATGATTTGCAAAAGCGAATTGCCCGTGAACGTGGCTATGGCGACATGGAAATTACCGATGAGCTGGAAGAAAAGATCAAGACACTGCAAGACGATCAAGCCGAAAGTTTGATGAAATGGTCGGAGTACTTGCGTAGCGACGAAAATGGTCACGTCTATCCAGATTGGTTCAAGGTCTACACCTGGGAATCGCTCAAGAAAATGGGCGAATTTGACAGAGAAAAAGGCAAGTTTAAAAAGCGTACCAAATCCACCACTGCGCCGTGGCCGGAGCTGAATGCCGAAGCGTTGGTCTATGTTTGGGACAAAATCAACCGCGGCGTGGTTAAAGGCGATGCAGTTGATGATGAAAAGTTGGCTAACCTACTGAATAACGGTAATTTTTCGACGCTTTATGCGCACGCCCTGCACGAAGCTGAGACTGGCGGCATTACGCCGGAACTGAGAGAAATAACCGAGGGTAGGTGGGTGAAATACGATCAGACTCAGAGTTCAGACTACTCTGATTCTTACGAAGAAGATGGCGAATATACAGATGATGCGTTTGTTGATGCTGATAATGATACAGCGATGAGCTTATCACAATCACTGTATGGCAAGGGGACAGGCTGGTGCACGGCGCATGGTAGAACAGCTGCAGATCAATTGCGGGAAGGTGATTTTTATGTGTATTACACTCTGGATGATCAGGGCAATTACACGATACCTCGCATCGCGATTCGCATGGAGAACGGTGTGGTCGCAGAAGTACGCGGGATTGAGTCTGGTCAAAATCTTGAGAGTAATATGATAGATATTGTCGTCGAGAAGCTAAAAACACTCCCAGGTGGCGATGAGTACTTTGAAAAAGTCGAGAACATGAAGCGCTTGACTGAAATTGACGAGCGAGTAAAGGGTGGTGGTGAGTTAACGGCGGATGATATTATATTTTTGCGCTTTAGCGGAGAGATCAAAGGTTTTGGGCATCACGAAGATCCGCGTATTGAAGAATTGCTGCAAGATAGAAGCCTTGATGACGATCTAGATTTAGTGTTAGACGATCCGTCTGTAACTGCGAATGATATTAACGAGATTGTAGAACATTTAAATAATGAAGAAATCGTGAAGAATGTAGATAAGCTATTTTCGGCAGGAGTGAGTATCATTAAACTAGCTGATAGTATTAGATGTTATGAAAAAGAAGAAACTAAAACTACCTACAGAGTTGCGATGGACAAATTAGTGCAAAAAGGTGCTAATAGAGAATATATTTATGGATTATTAGGTGCCATGCGGGCTAGCAGTGATATTTTGGTAAGGCGCTATGATGATAGCTACAGTAACATTGAACAATGGGCTGACAGTTTGAAAAATGCCGTGAATAGTTTATCATGCGACGATGAAATGAAAAACGTGATTGCGCGCGATATAATCTCGTACGAAATGCCAACGCTGGATGGTTATGAGATATACGGCAAAGATTTAATTAATAAACTCATAGACCTTGGCGGTGATCGCACTGAAGTATCTAGGCGTGTACTTCAATCTATGCCGGATTGGGAGATTGATATATTTGGTGTTGATGGATTAGTGCAAGATGGTCTTGATGAAGAAGAAGTTAAAAAATATGTCGCCTCTATGCCGGATGTTATATGAGTAGCTAATTGAAAATCATATAAGGCTAGGTGTTAAATGGGGTGGGCGAAACATTGAATCGAAATTCAACGACATCGTCGGGCTGCATGACGTAATCTTTACCTTCGGTGCGGATTTTGCCGGCGGCGCGTGCGGCTGCTTCTGAGCCAGCGGCTACAAGGTCGTGATAGCTAACGATTTGTGCGGCGATAAATCCGCGCTCAAAATCGCTGTGGATAACGCCAGCAGCTTGCGGTGCAGTCCATCCTTGATGAATTGTCCAGGCGCGCACTTCTTTCGGTCCAGCAGTTAGATAGCTTTGTAATCCGAGGATATCATAGGCGGCGTGAATCATTTGCGTCAATCCCGTTTCCGGCACATCATAACTTTGCAATAGTTCAAGCGCATCGCTTTCGTTGAGCCCTTTGAGCTCGTCCTCAAGCTTCGCACAAATAAATAAGCTGCGTGCATGCGGCACGAGCGCGCGTAATTCTTGCTTGGTCGCATCGTCTGATAACGTTTCCTCATTCACATTGAATACATAAATAACTGGCTTGGCGGTGAGTAGATGAAGATCGGCGATATCGTCGGTAGCAACGGCGGCCATTTCGTTGATTGGTGTGCTGTTCTGCAGCTGCGCCATAATCGTCTGAAGGCGTTCATGCGTAGCGAGCGCTTGAGGGTTTGCTTTTGCTTCTTTTGCGAGGCGCGCCAACCGCGTTTCAAGCGTTTGAATATCGGCGAGAATAAGCTCGGTATTGATCGTTTCAATATCGCGCTTTGGATTGACGCTATTTTCTACATGAACAATATCGCCGTGCGCAAATGCGCGTACAATATGCACAATTGCGTCGCAGTTTCGTATATTTGCGAGAAATTTATTTCCTAAACCTTCGCCGTTTGCTGCGCCTGCGACGAGTCCTGCAATGTCGACGAACGTTACAGTTGCGGGAACTATTTTTTCGGCATGATACATCGTCGCGAGCGTCTCCAGTCGTTTGTCTGGGACAGGCACGACGCCAGTATTCGGTTCAATCGTAGCGAATGGATAATTTGCCGCTAAAATATCATTGTTTGTTAAAGCATTAAATAGCGTAGACTTGCCGACATTAGGCAAGCCAACAATTCCAATTGATAGACTCATATTATCTAGTATACCGCACAGGAGAAAACTGGTGAAATGCTTGTGTTTTTCGAAAAACTTATGCATAATAGAGCCATATGAAATTTCAAAAAGGGCTGGGCGATTTTTTTGCACTGGATATCGGTACCAACGCAGTGCGCGTATTGCAGTTATCTGCAGCTGGCCAGAATAGTTGGAATCTTGTGGCGCACGGCTATGTGCCTGTTGACCGCAAGGTGACCGCGAGTGATTCGCCAGAGGCGCGCCGCCAACTTGGCGAAGTCATTATGACCGCTGTCGGACAAAGCGGCATTAAAACAAAAAATGTCGCGATCGGATTACCGTCTGGCAAGACGTTTACGACAGTCGTTGACATTCCAACGATGTCTGACGCCGAACTAAAAGCAACAATGAAATACCAAATTGATCAGTACGTACCGATGGGTACGGATGACGCTAAGGTTGACTGGGCGCTTTTAGGTAGCTCGCTGCGAGCGCAGAATCAGGAAGAGGTTTTGATAACAAGCGTATCGAAGGACTATAGCGAGGAACGACTTGAGTTGGTCGAGTCGCTTGGATTGAATGTTATCGCTGAAGAGCCGGATCCGCTTGCGATGGTGCGCGCGCTTGTACCGGCGAATTCGGCAAATACTGCGTTAATGTTGGTTGACATGGGCGAACTTTCGACAGACATTGCAATTACCTACGGTGATACGCCGCGGCTAATTCGTACGATCCCGACGGGACTGAATTCGCTTGTTAAGGCTACGGTACAAAACTTAAGCGTACAGGAAGACCAAGCGCGCCAGTTTATTTTGAAATTCGGACTCGCGAAAGACCGACTAGAAGGGCAAGTATTCCGTGCGATTGAAATGACGCTTGATAGTTTCGCCTCGGAGTTGTCAAAATCAATTAAGTTTTTCCAGACGCGCTATCCGAACGTCAATGTGTCGCAGATTCTGCTTTCTGGATTTGGCTCGACGATTCCACAGCTTGATGCATATTTTTCGGATAAGACGAATACGTCTGCGTCGCCAGCGAACCCATGGCAGAATATTCAGATGTCGCAGTCCGAACAGCAAGATCTGGCGACGGTCGCGGCTGAATATGCGACGGCTATCGGTTTAGCAAAAAGGAGGAATCTCTCATGATTGAAGTAAACCTGATTCCGGATGTAAAACGCGAATATCTGCGCGCCCAGCGGATGCGCAATATGGTGGTGTCGGTATCGATCATGGTGATGATTGTTGCCGGCGGTGCAATTGCGGTGCTTGGCGTCGGACTTGGCGCGATCAGCGCTGCAGGATTAGTAAAAGACGGCGAGATTAAGTCGGGTTACCGCCAGCTAAGCGGACAATCAGGTGTGAATGATATAGTGACAATTCAAAATCAGTTAGCGCATGTGTCAGAGTTGGACAAAGCGCGCGGCATCAATTCGCGTGTGTTTGAGGTTGTGAGCGCGGTTAATCCGCCAGCCCCAAATAATATCAAGATTTCGACGATTCGGTTTAAACCGTCGGAAACGTCAATTGCAATTGACGGATCAGCGGCAAATAGCTTCACGGCGACTGACATTATGAAAAAGACGATTTTGAATACAAAAATTCAATATCGCGATGACTCATCGACAAAAGAGGTGCCGCTCGCAAGCGAAGTGACGATTACGAATACGACGTATGCGCAGGAATCTGACGGTTCAACAGCGCTGCATTTTACACTGACATTCTCATATCCGAAAGAGCTGACGTCGAATGGGTACAAAAATGTTACGATCGTGACGCCGACCAGCAGTATCGACGTGACCGACTCAAAGACGCATGTACCGGACGGACTATTTTCGTCGAATTCGTCGAAAAAGGAGGAAAAATAATCATGCCGGAGGTAAAAAAAGATCAATCAGCTGGCAAGCGGCAACAAATCTATAAATCAGGTCGCACAATGTTTGCCTGGGTAGCCGGTGCGTCAGTGATCGCCGGTTTTGCGGTTGTGGTTGCGGGATTCTTGATACAGCGCATCGTGTTTGAATCGAAAGTGGTAGTTGAAAAGCAGAATACCGTGAATACACTTCAGGCGAATAACAAAGCGGTTGATAAGCTACGCGATGAAATTCGTGTCTTGAATACTAATGCGGCACTTAGCTCGGTGAAACTGAATGATAACGAGGAACCGCTGCGCGTTATACTGGATGCCTTGCCGGCGGACAATAATGCGCTTGCGCTTGGCGCATCAGTGCAGAGTTTAGTGGCGCGGACGTCGGATGTGAAGCTTGAATCATTCCAAGTTGGCGAAGATGTTGCGACTAGTGACGATACGGCAAAGTTGGGATCAAGCGTCAAGGGCGTACAGCAAATTCCATTTACAATGTCGATATCAGCAGCGAACCCAGATGCGCTCCGTGATGTATTGAAAAACCTTGAGAAATCTATCCGAGTGATTGATATTGATGCGATGACGATTGAACAAGGGGACTCGCGCGTTGTTATGACGGTAAACGGACATGGATATTATTTGCCGGCAAAAACTATTCAGTTAACGAAGAAAGAGGTAAAGCCGTGAAAAAGACCGATATTGCGATGCTTGTGCTGATCGCTGGGATATCAATGTTATCGGCGTTTTTGATTGCTGATAACATCCCGGCGCTAAAAGTGTCGTCAAAAGGCACGCAGGTTGATACGATTGAAAAAATTAGCGATACTGTCGAAAAACCAAGCGAGGATACGTTTAATTCCAAAGCGATCAACCCAACAGTTGAAACAGTTATCGGACAATCGTCGAGCTAGTCGGAGCATATTCGCATGGCGTTGATGACCGATGATATGCAAGAGAAGCTTATCAAGCTCTTAACGGACGAAGGGCTTGTTTCTCGTGATGTCATCAAACGGGCAGCGCAAGCAGCGAAGCAGAGTAACACGCCTCTCCTTGCGACGCTCACGTCGAACGGAACGATTGATGAAGAGCTATTGACGCACGCAATTGCACAGGTATCGGGTGTACCGTATGTTAATTTAACGTCAAGTATCATTGATCAGAGCATTTTGTCGCTATTGCCGTCCGATATTGCTGAGCGGTTCATGGCAGTGCCACTTGCCGAGGTGCAGAATCGCCTCGCTGTAGCGATGATTGATGCGAATAATGTGCAGGCGGTTGATTACCTAGCGAACCGTATTCAGCGACCTCTGAAAGTCTTTATGGCATCGGAAGCAGGTGTGCGTCACGTACTTGATCAGTATAAGACCGATCTATCAAGCGTTGATGAGGCGGCGCAAGTCTCACAGGCAGAAGCGGCGCAGGAAGCGGCACGCGATATAAAAACAATCGTGCAAGACTCGCCGATTAGCCGAGCACTAAGTACAGTGCTTGAATATGCCGTAAAGAGCCGCGCAAGCGATGTTCATATTGAGCCGCTTGAAAAATCGCTGAAGATCCGCTGTCGTATTGATGGTGTGCTACGCGAAGTGATGCAGCTGCCAAAAAGTATTGAGCCAGCACTGGTGAGCCGTATAAAGATTTTATCCAACTTAAAGATTGATGAGCATCGTATTCCGCAGGACGGACAATTCACAGTGCGCGTAAGCGATAAAGAAGTTGACCTACGTATTGCAATTAGTCCGGTAGTGTGGGGTGAGCAGGTTGTTATTCGCCTGCTTGATAAAGCGGGAAATTTGTTTGATCTAGAACAAATGGGATACGCTGGACGCTCGCTCCGCACGATTCGCAAGGGTATCAAGCGACCGAACGGCATGGTGTTGACAAGTGGTCCAACAGGAAGCGGTAAATCGACGAGCTTATATGCGTTGATTAAGGAAATTAAAACGGACGCAATTAATATTGTCACGCTTGAGGATCCGGTTGAGTATAAGATGGACGGCGTGAACCAGATTCAGGTTAATACTGATGTTGGGTTGACGTTTGCAAATGGACTACGCTCAATTCTGCGTCAAGATCCAGATGTGGTAATGGTTGGTGAGATGCGTGACGGCGAAACTGCGAACCTTGGTGTGCAGGCAGCGCTGACAGGGCACTTAGTGTTTTCAACACTGCATACAAACTCGGCGGCAGGTGTGTTGCCACGCTTGTTGGATATGGGAATTGAGCCATTTTTGATCGCAAGCACGGTTAATACAATTATCGGTCAGCGACTTGTGCGGCGCGTGGCGAATCGACGTGATGCATATTGGTCGACGCCGCTTGAAACGCAGATGATTAAAGAAACGGTCGGGCATTTACTGCCGAAGACAAAAGAGGAAGTCGCGAACATTTCGGCGGATTTAGGCTATAAAGACTTGCCACTTGCCGGTCAAACCGCTTATACTTTAGTGAAGGGGCGCGATACGCCGGCAACGCCACATGGATACGCTGGTCGCGCTGGTATTTTTGAGGTGATGGATGTAACCGAAGCAATTCAGAATTTAATTGTGAAACGTGCTACAAGCGCCGAAATACAGCATAAGGCAATTGAGCAAGGTATGATTACGATGCGTCAAGATGGTTATCTAAAGGCGCTAACAGGAATCACCACATTGGAAGAAGTTAATCGCGTGACGTCGGCAGACACCGCATAAAAGAAAGGGAAGGCTATGCAAAACGAAGAACTTATGATGGAGATATTGCTTGAGGAAGTTGTTAAGAAACATGCGAGCGACTTACATATTCAGGTTGGATTGCCTCCGATGCTGCGTGTTGATGGTTCGCTTTCGCCGGTTGCGGGGACGCAGTCGCTTGACGAAGCGACAGTAGAGCGGTTAGTGTTTCGCATTCTTGATGAAGACCAGCAACAGATCTTGCTGAAAGATAAAGAGTTTGACTTTAGCTTTGCGTTTGGCGATCTTGGGCGTTTCCGTGTGAACGCATTCCATGAGCGCGGTAATCTGGCGGCGGCGCTGCGCTTAATCCCAAATGAAATTAAGTCTGTGCAAGAACTTGGGCTGCCACCAGTGGTCTTATCGTTTGCAGATTATCCGCGCGGACTTGTACTCGTAACCGGACCAACTGGTTCTGGTAAGTCGACGACGCTTGCAGCGCTTGTTGATAAAGTTAATAGCGAAAAGGCGCAGCATATCATCACGATTGAAGATCCGATTGAATTTACACATAAGTCAAAGAAGTCAGTAGTAGTACAGCGTGAAGTCCACTATGATACGTACTCGTTTTCGGCGGCGCTGCGTTCAAGCTTGCGCCAAGATCCGGATGTCGTGCTGATTGGAGAGATGCGTGATCTTGAGACGATTTCGGCGGCGATCACGATTGCTGAAACGGGGCACTTAGTGTTTGCGACGTTGCACACTAACTCAGCAGCACAAAGTATTGATCGTATGATCGACGTCTTTCCGCCGCACCAGCAGCCGCAAATCCGCGCGCAGCTCGCAAATATCTTGATGGGTATTTGCTCGCAGCGTTTAGTACCGTCAATTGGTGGCGGACGCGTTGTTGCGGCTGAAATTTTGGTAGCAAATCCGGCAGTTCGCAACGTTATTCGTGAAGGCAAGAGCCATCAGCTTGACGCAATTATTCAAACTGGCGCCGATCAGGGTATGCAGACGATGGATCGTACGCTTGTAAATTTGGTACAAAGCGGTACGATTACGTACGATAACGCACGGGAATTCGCTGTTGATCTGACGGAGTTTGAAAGGTTGATGAGGGGGTAAAGTGTGAAAAAATTTAACTACGAAGCGCGCGACAAAGCGACAGGCGAAATCGTAAAGTCGCTTGTGCAGGCGGATTCTGAAACATCGGCGGCAAAAGTATTGATTGAGCAGGGCTATATGCCGCTCACGATTAAGGAAGAGGGCGGCGATAACAATGTCTTTGCGCGGTTTGCAAATCGTATTACTAACAAAGACAAAATCGTATTTTCGCGCCAACTTGCGACGTTGATTGGCGCGGGGTTGCCGCTAACGCAGAGTTTACGTACTGTGCTTGACCAGACGAGCAATAAGCGTATGCAAGAGGTTATTCAAGAGATTGTTGCGGATGTCGAGGGCGGTAAAACTCTATCGAGTGCTTTTTCAAAACATCCGGAGGTGTTCAATAAAATTTATATCGCGCTTGTTACTGCCGGCGAAGCGTCTGGCACGCTTGATGAAGCGCTTAAGCGTATTGCCGCCCAGCAAGAAAAAGACGCTGCTATGCTTAGTAAAATCCGCGGCGCTATGATATACCCGGCAATCGTGCTCGTTGTAATGGTTGCGGTCATGCTATTTATGATATTTACCATTGTGCCGCAAGTCGAAAAACTGTACAGTGACATGAAAGAAACGTTGCCACTTCTAACAGCTGTTCTCATATCAGTATCAAACTTTATGATAAAGTTTTGGTGGCTGGCGCTCATTATTCTAGCGGTTATTGCATACTTTGCGCGGCAGTACTTCAAAACAGATGCTGGTATTCGTACGCTTGATACGATTAAGCTCAATATGCCACCGTTTAACGGCATGATGCGCCGTCTGTATATGGCACGGTTTACGCGTACTGGACAGACGCTTTTGGCAACGGGCGTGCCGATGCTTGATATGCTTAAGATATCATCCGAAGCCGTGAATAATGTGATTGTAAGCGAAGAGATTACGCGCGCTGCTGGTAAAGTGCAAAGTGGCAAGGCACTTTCGGCGGCTCTTGAACACGAGGACTATATTCTGCTTATGGTGCCGCAGATGATAAAAATCGGCGAGCAGTCGGGTAAAATTGATGAGATGATGGGTAAGACAGCGCAAGTTTACGAGGATGAGCTTGACGAGCAGATTAAAGCGATCTCGACGATGATTGAACCGGCGTTAATGGTTGTTTTAGCTATTTTTGCGGGTGGCTTGATCGGGGCAATTTTGTATCCTATTTATGGCTTAGTGACTAAGATTCACTAACGAAGCTCTGGACAATGACGCACTCGTGCGTTATGCTGGATATAACCATAAGAAGTGTTCATAAGAAAGGTGGAACGGGAATATGAGCAAACAACAACTTAAAGAGCGTGGATTTACGATTATTGAAGTCGTGCTCGTGCTGGCAATCGCGGCATTGATATTTTTGATGGTGTTTATCGCACTGCCGGCATTGCAGAGCAGCCAGCGTGACACAGCGCGCAAAGAAGATGTGAGCACGGTGGCGTCGGCAATAAATAGCTGGACGAGTAACAACAGAGGGGCGGCTACTTTGACTGATACTGCGCTACGTCCGTATTGGGAGAATCACGTTTCTAGAAATACAACAACCGTGAATGTGAGGGCAGCTCTGACGGCAGCTCAGGCGGTTACTGTAACTGATGCTACTATTGATATCTACCCAAGAGCGACTTGCGGTGAACAGGGAGGTAGCGGTACGTTTAACTTAAGAGTTGGTACGGCGCGTCAGTACGCTCTTGTAACACGAGTTGAGGCTGGTAACGGTTCAGCATTCTGCCAGCAGTTGTAATAAGGTCTGCTAATTATAAAAAGAGGTTGCGGAAAAACGCAACCTCTTTGCTATAATAACAATATGAATATGACTATTCTGGCATGGTTGTTTGGTGTACTCGGGCTTATTATGGGGAGCTTCGCTGGTGCACAGGTGTGGCGGTTGCGCGCGCGGCAGCTATACGAAGATAAAGAAGCCCATGAGTCCTATAGTAAGGATGAGTTTAAACAGCTCAAGCCGCTCCTGGGCAAAAAAGGCAAGCACGATCGCTCGTGTTGCTTGCAGTGTCATCATACACTCGCCTGGTATGACCTAATTCCGATCGTTAGCTGGCTGTCAACGGGTGGAAAATGTCGTTATTGCCGTAAACCAATTGGCTGGTTTGAGCCGGTTATTGAGCTGATAATGGCGGCGCTTTTCGTGGCGTCATATGTGTGGTGGCCGTTTTCGCTTACCGGTGTGGGCTGGGTATTGGCTGCGGGTTGGACATTGTTTGCTTTGTGGTTGGTGTCGCTCGTATTGCTCGTGATGCTTGCGACATATGACTTAAAGTGGCAATTATTGCCAAATCGTCTCACTTGGGCATATGCAGCGCTTGCACTTATCGTTGTTGTGCTGCGATTTGTGCTTGTCCATGATATTGATATATGGTCGCTGGCGGGGGCTGTAGCAATTATGTCGGGATTGTATTTTGTACTGTGCGTTTTATCGCATGGTACATGGATCGGTGAGGGCGACGTGAAGCTCGGACTCGGACTCGGACTCATGCTTGCTAGCTGGGAAAAGGCATTTTTGGCGTTATTTTTGGCGAACTTCATCGGCTGTATTATCGTGTTGCCGGGGCTTATCAGCAAAAAACTGAAGCCGGGCAGTGAAATACCATTTGGTCCACTATTTATTTTAGGCATGTTGATCTCGTATTTTGCAGCTCATCGTATCATAACATGGCTGTTTGCAGTGACAACTTTCTAGTGTTAATTCTGCTACGCTTATGGTAAAATAATCAGTATGAAGAGGGCATCGCGCGGGTTTACGATCATCGAAGTTATGTTATTCCTGGCGGTGACAGGTGTGCTCGCAGCAGGAATCTTAGCATCAGTCGGTTCGACGCTTGGGTTGCAGCGGTATCGCGATGCGGTTGATGGATTTTCGTCGTATATTCAGGGGCAGTACGGGCAGACAATTAATGTGCGCAATGATATTGATAACCATCGTGAATGTGCAGCAGACGGCACATTTCTAGCAGCCCACTCTGCGCCGCCTGGTACAAGTGAGACGTGCGTGATTATCGGGCGTCTGGTCACGACAGCAAATGGACAAACATTCCGATCTCAGCCAATTTATATGTCCGGAGTGACGAGCGCGTTCTTGAAATCTGGCATCGGCGATGATGCAGTTTTTACGGCGGATGCGGCAGCGAATCGGCGGTTGCTTATTGATAGTGGCGTTCAGCCGCAGACTTATCAGCTTGATTGGGGCGTGCGTACGCAGCCGCCGGCAACGGGCGATAATGCGTGGGCGATTGCAATTGTACGTTCGCCGATTAGCGGAGTAATTCATACTTATACAATGCGTCGAGCGTCAGTGGTGCTAGATCAGCTCGTTGTTGATAGTAACCGCCGTGATGATTCGGTGATGTGTATTGATCCATCCGGCTGGTTGGCGGGGCAAGTACTCGGTGTTGTAATTGCAAAAGACGCGCCAGGCGCAAGCGGCGTTGTTACGCGTACGGAGGGCTGTAACTGATGAAACGGTTTGTACGTGGCGATACGGTGATTGAAGTGATGTTTAGCTTCACGGTACTCAGTATGCTTGTTGTCGGTACATATGCGTTAATGAACCGCGGTATGCAGGTGGCGCAACGTTCGCTTGAAATCACGCTCGTACGCCAACAGATTGATTCGCAGATTTCAATGGTACGTTATATCCAGGCGCATCATACCGACGCGTGGCAACAAATCCGTAGCCGATACGTGATCCAGTCTGCGAGTCACGGATCGCATATTAATGTGACGGATTTTGTTGAAAAGAATAGCAATCGGTGTCCGACGCTTGAGAACAACGGACTAACAAGCGGTAGTAAAGCATTTTTCTTGGCGCAAAATTCAGCCCGCAACGATGTGCGCGTCGTTGACGTGACGACATCAGCGGCATATACTGAACCGGCTGTATTTGCGCGTGTTGATCTGTCGAATGCGAGTGCGCCGCAAGCTCAAGGATTATTTATCCAAGTCGTCCGCTCCGAAGCGCACAAGCCTGGTGAAGAAGCTGGCAATGCGTATGATGTATATGTTAATGCGTGCTGGGATAGCGTTGGTACATCTGTACCAACGACAATAGGAACGATAACGAGGATTTATGATGGCAAAAACTAAGAGGGCGACAAGTAGAGGATTCACATTGGTCGAATTGTTGCTCGCGATGGCGGGCGTTGCGGTGCTGCTGATATCAATTGCAGTAACAACGATTCAGCTAACAAATATGTATCATAAGGGTATTACGATAAAGTCGATTAATCAGTCGGGGCGTGAAGTCGGTGATCTGATTCGACGTGATGGCTTGACGATCGGGCAGGGTGAGGTGCGGTTTGTCGCCGCTGATACACAGGGTGCCGGCGGACTTGGGCGGCTCTGTATCGGTTCTCGTAGTTACATATGGAATAGGCCGGAGAGTCTACGCTCCAGCGATCCGTCGGCGGCAGTTCGTTATAATAGTACGGGCGATGCGATTATCTTAGCGCGTGTGGCCGATCCGCTTGGTACATTTTGCATTTCGCAGAATGGTGTGTATGCAACCGATGTTTCGACGACCGGCACAATGCGCGCAACAGAGCTACTCAAGGGGCAAGCTGATTTGGCGGTGTATCAGATGAGTGTGACGCCGATTTTTGATCGAGACGGTGATCGCGCCTTTAACATTTCCTATACACTTGGCACGAACCAAGGTGAAGAAATCAATACGACTGATCAAACATGCCGTACATCAAATGAGGCTGAAAATAACTTTACATTTTGTGCAATTAACCAGTTCAATGAAATTGTAATCATGGAGAAAGCATCATGAATCGGCAGTCTGAAAATGGTATGGTTTCGATTATCGTTGTAATGTTTACGTCGCTTCTATTGATAATCATATCAGTTGGTTTTGTGCGGTTGATGTCGCAGGAAGAAACGCAAGCATCTGATAATAATCTGTCGCAAAGTGCTTACGATTCGGCGGTTTCTGGCGTTGAAGATGCAAAACGCGTTATTACAGCGTGCGCAAATGGCGGTACTGCGAGTGCGGCGTGTACGGCTATTTTGGCGCAACGATGCGATACTGTGCAAAAAGCTGGTATCGCTGCGTCAACAACTGACACGCGGGTGACGATCCGTAGTAATGGTGCGCCGGCTGATAGTACCCAAGGACAGGCGTACACGTGCGTCAAGATTGAGAACGCGACAGATGATGTGAAACATACGCTTGAGGAGGGTGTATCAAAAGTGATTCCGCTTAAAGCAACAAAAGATACGGATCATATTATGGTACAGTGGACGCTTAAAAGCGATGACACGCCGACAATCGCTAATCCGAATGATACGAACCCAAATCATCTGCCACAGCATGATGCGTGGGGCGCGGATGCTCCAGCGATGCTGCGTGTGCAAATTGTTGTTCCTGAAAAGCCAGATGGCAGTATGGAACAGGCTGACTATGACAGCAACCAAGTGATGACGGTGCTCTTGCGACCGACCAGTGTGCGCGGATCAGGCGCGATGATCAATGCGATTTCGCTGCAGGCGACGCGCGCTGCTGGTTCGCAGACGAACGTGACAGTGTCACCGTCGCCGGTGCTATGTTCAGAGACTCGCTTCAATGCGAATCAATATGCGTGTGCAGCAGTCCTTACTATTCCGAATGGACGCCAATTGAAGGCTGGTTCGCGAATGGCATTCATGCGGGTTACGAGCTTGTATGCGCGCACACAGCTTCGAGCATCGTTTGAGGATATCAGCGGTAATGTGACGGCGCAGTTTGATGGTGTACAGCCTCTTGTTGATTCAACTGGTCGCGCTGGCGATGTTTATCGACGCGTTCTGAGTCGTGTCAGCCCGGACGGAGCATTCACGTTCCCCGAATATGCTGTTGATACAACGGGTAGCCTATGCAAAGACTTTTCGGTGAGCGATACGATGGCTATTAGTGGCATATGCGATCCGCGCCCAAAGAAATAATGTAGGTTTGATCATAACCATAACCGATTTAGTTTTCAAAGTGTGGTTTTATATTTCGGTACTGTCGCTGTGAAAACGTTCATATACGTCCCGCAAGTGTTGGTCTGTGACATGCGTGTATACTTGCGTCGTGGCGATACTACTATGTCCAAGCATACTTTGTACACTGCGAATATCCGCACCATTCATGAGTAGGTCGGTTGCAAAGCTATGGCGCATCGTGTGCGGACTGACATGTTTGGTGATTCCAGCAAGCCGTGCGTATTTTGTAACCATTCGCTGTACACTGCGCTGATTAAGCCGCCGGTAGTCCCCGCTTGTGCTCGGCGCTTGAATATTGCGACTGTAGCTTAAGAATAATGGGATGAGCGAATCTGTCCGTGCATGAAGGTATAGTTCTAATTGAGCTGCCGCACGTTTACTAACAAATACTGGGCGGTCTTTCTGGCCTTTTCCGCGTACTGTAAACTCTCGTCGGGCAGTATTGACGTGGTCGCGGTTTAGTCCAACAAGCTCCGAGACGCGCAGTCCACTTGAGTACAATAGCTCTAGGATTGCTCTGTCGCGCAGGTGTGAGATTTCGCCGTCATTTGGTACGGTGTCGAATATTCGTTCAACCTCATCATTGTATAAAAATGTTACTTGTTTTCTATGGACGCGCGGTAGTTCAATTTTATTTGGTGCCATGCTTGGAATGCTTCGTTTGCTGAGGTAATTAAGAAAGCCACGTAATGCAATGAGGTGGTAATTTTGCGTGATTAGTGCGAGCTCATTGTTATTGTCGTCTTTTTGGCGGTTGAGCCATAGGCGGTATTTGCGAACAAGCTCTGGTGTGATTTTGTCAACAGTAAGATCCATGCCTGCAAATTGTAAAAAGCGCTCAAGATACCGGGTATAGTTCTCCGATGTGCGGCTTGATCGACCACGTTCAATCTCAAGATATTCAGCGAAGTCTAATAGCAGCGCAGACATTTCCATACCTCTAGCATACCGCAATTCAAGGTAACTGTAAAAGACATCTGAATAACTTCATTGTTCAGTGGAACGTCGTAGAGAAACGGGGCAATATTTGCTACAATACGAGCTATAAGATAATAGGTATAGGAGGATCCAGTGGCAGGAATAGTAGAACGAACGTTGATTATATTTAAGCCCGATGCTGTGCAGCGCGGCATAGTTGGTGAGATTTTGACGCGATTTGAGCGAGTTGGACTAAAAATTGTCGCGACAAAAATGATTGCGCCAACCAAAGAACATTATTATCGTCACTATGAAGAAATTGGGCAGATGATTACTCGCCGTGGCAAAGAAAAATTTGACATCACGCTTGACATGATGGTGCAGGGGCCAGTGATTGCGATGGTGCTTGAAGGAGTTGAGGCGGTGCAACTAGTACGCAAACTTGTCGGTACGACTGAACCGAAAAGTGCTGCTCCTGGGACAATCCGCGGTGACTATTCACATATGAGCTTCGTGTATGCTGACGCTGAGCATAAGGGTGTGCCAAATCTTATCCACGCTAGCGGCAATGACAAAGAAGCGATTGAGGAAATTGGACACTGGTTTTCAGACGACGAAATTTTTGAGTATAAGTCGCTCAACGATAAATTTACCTTATAATAAAATATCGCATATACCGCTTGATTCGTATTACCATTTTACGAGCTCAAGCGGTATACTAGGTATATGCCTCGGTAGCTCAACTGGATAGAGCAGATCCGTCCTAAGGATAAGGTTGTAGGTTCGACTCCTATCCGGGGTACCAGATAGCAACAGTAGACAAGGTAGGTATGGACGCGACGTTTGAAGGTCAGCATGCGGACGAAACGATTCTTTTCGTTTTTCGGCGCCATATTATTGCGATGCGTAAAGGATTCTATTCATTGCTCATTCCGCTTGCGGTTGGATCAATTCCGCCGCTTATTTGGCAAACGAAGCTTGAGCTATTTCTGATACCGCTTGCTGGACTCGTGCTTGGGTCAATCCTGTTTTTTTACCACTTTCTAATGTGGTACTTTACCGTGTACGTCGTAACGAACGAACGGATTCGTCAGATCACGCAGCGCGGGTTTTTTGGTAAGGATGTTGTAGAGTTGAGTCTAGATAAGGTGCAAAGTATCAGCTATAATATACCAGGGTTCAGTGGCGAAGTTTTTAAATTCGGCACGATTATAATCCAAACATTTGTTGGCGATCTCGTTATCCGTATGGTTGAACACCCGAGTGAGATATACAATAAATTGCAAGACGCGGTTTATGCTGCTGAAGCAAGCCGCCGGAGTACAGATGAAAAGAAAATTGTTGATCAGGCGTAAGAAAAAAGAGCAGGCGAAGGTTCCGCCGCGTATTACAAATGAAACAGTTGCAGAACATCGCGAGCGAGTCATTGCGGGTGGGCGTAAATTTAAGTATCCGATTCAGTATGCACGTCATCGTCTAGTGTTCAACGCGACTATTATTGCAACCGTGGGCGTATTCTTACTTCTTATTGCGGGCTGGGTGCTGATGTATCCAATGCAGAATTCAAGTGGTGTCGCGTATCGTATCTCGCGCGTTATTCCACTGCCGGTAGGATCGATTAATGGTGAAGCGGTTCTGTATAGCGATTACCTCGCATCGTACCGTTCATCGGCATATTATCTGAATAAGAATCCGGAGGTGCGACTCAACACAAACGACGGGCAAGTGCAGCTTAATCACATCAAGCGCCAATCGCTTAATCTTGCGGAGCGTGTTGCATATGCACGTCAATTAGCTCGCCAACATAATATTTCAATCTCTGGCAGTGATGTTGATGCGGTGATTGAACAGGAGCGAATAACAGCAAACGGGCGTGTCTCGCAGGATACGTATGATGCTTCTATAAAGATGTTGTTTGGCGAAAATGCGAGTGACTATCGGTTTAGGACAGCAAACGCAATGCTTGAGAGCCGCGTAGCATTTGCAGTTGACGTAAAGGCGAAGCAGCAAATTGAAGCGGCTATGACAATGCTCAAACAGGGAAAATCATTTGATGATGCTGTGGGTGGAGCGAACGCACTCTCTGGCGGTAAAGCGAACGCAGGGAAAAGCGGATTGATTGATGTGACAAGTAAATTTAACGGATTACGTGTACAGAGTGTTGCGGGGCTAAAAAAAGACGAGCTCTCTGGTATTATGCAGAGCGCGACAGCGGATGGGTTCTATATTGTGAAAATTACCGAAAAAACTGAAAAGAAAATTGCTTTCGATTACGTCCATGTCCCGCTACAGGAATTTACGACGCAATTTGCAAAGCTCAAGACAGACGGCAAAATTCAAGAGTATATCTCCGTTCCTGAGTCGCGGTAGTCGTGGTTGCAATTTAGCGCGTCGTTTGGTACACTACGTCTAGCATATTTGCGCTCGTAGTGAAGCTGGTCTATCACGCCTCCCTGTCACGGAGGAGATCGCCGGTTCGAATCCGGTCGGGCGCGCCATAGAAAATACCTCACGAGTCTGTGGGGTATTTTCTATAGTATAAACGTACTATCTCTGATATAATAAATGCATTGCCGTCTTAGCTCAGTTGGTAGAGCGGCGCATTCGTAACGCGCAGGTCGCCGGTTCAATCCCGGCAGACGGCTCCATGGCATCTATGAATAAGAATAGTACAATACACACTATCAAAAAAATTGTGATGAAGAACCGCTCTCTGATGTGGATGTTGAGCGGCATTTTTATTGCAGCTCTTATATGTAGTATTTGGATTGGCGTGTTGATTCATCCGAGCGATATTACAGTATACTCGCGCTATAGTGCTTTTGGCCAAGCTCATTTTTACAAAGAGCACTGGCAATATTTCTTCTTATTCGTTGCATTTTTCTGGATTGTTGCAGTACTGCATAGCGGCATGATGATTAAATTTACCGTGCTTAGTCGCAAGCTTACGAGCAAGGTTATATTTTGGTATACGCTTGCTGTGTTTGTAGTAGGTTTAATGTATGTACTGAATGTCATATCCCTTGGACAAGCGGCATGACGCACATGGTGGACGACCGGGAGCTGCCTCTTGGTAAGCGTACAAAGCTATATCGATTTTTCGAGATTCTTCCTGGCTTTCTAACGTATTTTATGCTAGCGCTTGTTGTTGTTCTGTCAATCATGCAACCACTATGGGCGGCGATTTATATTTTGCTTGTGATACTAGCGATGTTTGTGCGCGCGATTGGTGTTGCGTATCGGACGATTCATGGGCATCGGGTACTTGTTGCGGCTCAAAAAGTTGATTGGAGCCAGCGACTCCATGATTTAGTGCAGGCGTATCAAGGAAAACTGCCGCCGCACGAAACAAATTTACGAGCGTTTGAATCGCGGCGCCACGCAGCGATTATACGTGCGGTGGTTGATAGGAAACTCAGCATACCAAATCCGGAGCTAATCTACCATGCGGTTATTATCGCTGCGTATAATGAGTCGTACGATGTTATCAAGCCAACCGTCGAGTCGGTTCGGGCGACGACATACGACAATCATAAGCTGATCGTCTATCTCGCATACGAAGAGCGCGGCGGCGAAGGTATTGAGAAAACGGCGCAGCGGCTTAAAAAAGAGTATGCATCGGTATTTAAAACATTTCAGATTATTAAGCATCCAAAAGATTTACCCGACGAGATTCCTGGAAAAGGGCCAAACATTACGTACGCGGGTAAAAAATTACAAGCGTGGTGCGACCGGCAACATATTCCATATGACAATGTAGTTGTTACGACGCTTGATAGCGACAATCGTCCGTATCCGTCATATTTTGACTATGTTAGCTATGAGTATATCGTACGCCCGAATCGCGAACGGTTATCATATCAGCCAATTGCGTTGTATTTTGGTAATATTTGGGATGCGCCAGCACCGATGCGAGTGCTTGCGACTGGTAACTCTTTTTGGACAGTAATTAGTAGTATGCGCCCGCATACACTTCGTAATTTTGCGGCTCATAGCCAGCCGCTCTCGGCGCTTGTCAAAATTAATTATTGGAGTAAGCGCAGCATTGTTGAGGATGGTCATCAGTATTGGCGCAGTTATTTTTATTACAATGGAGACTACAGCGTCGTTCCGATTCATGTACCGATCTATCAAGACGCGGTAATGGCTGATACATTTAGGAAGACAATCATCGCACAGTTCAAGCAGCTCCGTCGCTGGGGATACGGCGCCTCCGATGTACCGTATGTGGCTGTTCGTATATTTACACGCGCTCGCACCGTGCCATTTTGGGAAGGCTTTGCACGGTTTTGGCGCCTGCTTGACGGACATGTTAGTTTATCAACATCGGCTATTATTGTTGCGTTTGGCGGTTGGGTGCCGTTGTTGCTAAATCGAGAAGCATCACGAAATTACACGGTTCATTCACTGCCAATCGTCATTAGCTATATCCAGTCAATCGCGCTGATCGGGTTATTTATTACCATTTTACTGATGATGAAAATGCTGCCGCCGCGCCCTGCGCGCTACAAGCGACGACGCACAGTCGCGATGATATTGCAATGGTTTCTCATGCCAGTTACTGCTATCTGTTATGGAGCGCTTGCGCCGATTAATGCACAAACACATTTATTGCTTGGAAGGTATCTTGAAAGTTTTGATGTAACTGATAAAGCAACATTCGCCTCGCGTGAAAAGGCAAAAAAGAGCAAGAACCGTCGGCGCATGAAAAAGCAGCGAAAATAGAGAGAATAAAAGTAAGAGGTAGCTAGGGATTATCGCGGATAGTCTAGTTCTATATTGAGTCTGCAACCAAAAGAGTAGTGGCGGATGGGCTTTGATTTATTGCCGCCGCTTTGCTTTGAGCGAGTTACGTATAAAATTATAATTAGTTCGCGGCTTTTTAAACTTGTTTGTAACAATAGTCTTAAGTTGCGTCTTGCTAAATTTTGTAACCAACTAGGATTTGCTCGGCGTTAAGAGAAAAATCTGGTTAGGGATTACGAGTGGGCTGTATGAACTTGCCCCAGTTTCTTTATTGCTGTTTCCGGTGAACTACTCGTATCAGTTTATTGTATTCAAATGCAATGGTATAGCGGTCAAGTTTTGACCGTTTTTGATGTGTTCTTTTTTGCTCTTTAGGCATGACCTTATATTAGCATAAGCATAACTTTTTGTCAATTAAAGAATATTTTCACAATATATCACTGTGCGGGTAAATAAAATAAAATCATTAGATTTTTCATGTGGAAAACTACAGTAGATAATGTGAATAAAGGCTGAGGCTGTCCGGTGAGAGGAGCGAAAACTGCATAACTCAGTAATCTTATTGACCAACCCCTTGATGTTTACAGGTGCATAAGACGTTTGTACTTTCTTTGTATAGTGCTGTCGTCAAAGTGACGTAGATGCTGGAATTTGTCTGAGTAGATGAGTGTAATGATAATAAATATCAATCCGGAGACGCTTGTATGGACTCGCGAAAAGTTTGGTTCTGGCTGGAGGAGTAGCTAGCAAAGCTCAATAAAGATATACTATGAGCAATGAATCTCTGCACTCTTCTTAAGCGACACTCTGCGAAAAAAACGATTAAGCCAAAAGATTTTCGTAATATTAATATTAAGGCTAAGAATTTAGCTCTAATGCAATGTCGTAAGTAAGAGCCAAAGAGGCGAGGAATTTTTGATTGTATATTAGAAATATAGGTATGCGGCCACTAATCGCATGAGTTCTGCAATTGTTTGTGACGCGCTAGACCTTAGATTGGTGGGGCTGGATAGTTTGGTTAATGACGATTCGTGCTGGTAAAGAAAAACTACGTATTTGATGTAAGCATATCAATTGTCTTGCGTAGGACTGGCATGCGTTCTATACGTCTACCTGATGGGGTGTGAGAAGACCTTACTTTGAAAATTTAAGATTTAAAAAAAGTCACCCGTTCGGGCGACTGTTTCCGTTTTAGTTCCGATTTGGTGGGCAATAGAGGATTCGAACCTCTCACCTCTTCAACGTCAATGAAGCGCTCTAGCCAAATGAGCTAATCGCCCTGATGAATTTATGGTAGCAAATATATTATATTATTGCAACACGAAGCGCTCTATTGTACAATGACTTTAAGCGGCGAAAGAGCCTAACCATCTCTGGAGCTTCGTGGTAGCGGACGCGGAACACGTGAACTTTCCGGGTCAAGAGAAATAGCCAAGGTGGAACCTCCTGAACGATCGGGACCGAGGCGCGCACGTCATACATCGTACTGCGTGCTTTTATTAATTCAAAAAAGGAGGCAATTGTGAGTGAAGAACAATTATATGCGATGCGACATAGTTTAGCGCATGTTATGGCTGCTAGTGTAAAGCGATTATGGCCGGAAGCCAAATTTGGCGTTGGACCGGTGGTTGAGAACGGTTTTTATTATGACATTGATCTTGGTAGCGTAAAAATAAGCGAGCAAGATTTCAATAAAATTGAAGCAATGATGCGGCGTATTATTGCTGAAGACCAAGATTTTGTGCGCGAAAAACGTCCGATTGACGACGCGATCGTTTGGGCGAAGGAATCGCAACAGCCATACAAAGAAGAATTACTGAACGATCTTAAGCGTTCTGGCACAACAGTGGCGAAAGATTTAGACGCCGCTGAGATGGGTACGATCGCTGATGGCGACGCGGCTGTGAAGGAGGTGACTTTCTACACAAACGGCGATTTTACCGATTTGTGCCGCGGTCCACATGTGGCAAACACACAGGAGATCGGTGCGTTTAAGCTGATGCGTGTAGCGGGGGCGTATTGGCGTGGTAACGAAAAGAATCCGCAAATGCAACGATTGTATGGTGTTGCATTTGCGACGCAGGCAGAGCTGGATGAATATTTGGAGCGTTTAGAGCTTGCGAAGCAGCGCGACCATCGTAAGCTCGGTAAAGAATTGGATTTGTACACGATGTCGCCGCTAGTTGGCATTGGGTTGCCAATGTTTACGCCGCGCGGCACGGTCTTGCGTGATATAGTAGCACAGTACTCGAATCAACTACGACAAAAATATGGTTTTCAGAAAGTTTGGACGCCGCATATCACAAAAAAAGATTTATATGAAAAATCTGGTCATTGGGCTAAATTTGGCGATGAGTTATTTTTGGTGAAAAGCCAGGAAACGAGCGATCAGATGGCGCTGAAGCCGATGAACTGTCCGCATCATACGCAGATTTTCGCATCAAAGCCGCGTAGCTACCGTGATATGCCGGTGCGCTTTTTAGAAACGACAACTGACTATCGTGATGAAAAGACTGGTGAACTTGGTGGCTTGAGTCGAGTACGTTCACTGACGCAAGATGACAGCCATGTTTTCTGTCGACCAGACCAGATTGAGCAGGAGATTAATAATCTTTTGGCGGCAGCGCGAGAGTTGTATGGGCAAATTAACATGAAATTACGTGTGCGGTTGAGCTACCGCGATGAATCGGATGGATATCTGGGCGAGCGTGCTTTATGGGATTCGGCACAAGCACAGCTCAAGGCCGCTGTTGTTGCAAATGGGTTAGACTATTTTGAGCAAGATGGCGAGGCTGCATTCTACGGTCCAAAGATAGACTTCATGGCGACGGATGCAATTGGTCGTGAGCATCAAGTTGCAACTGTTCAGCTTGATTTCGTTCAGCCGGAGCGGTTTGAACTAGAGTATGCAACAGATGATGGTAAATTTACAACACCTGTCATGATTCATTGTGCGCTTTTAGGTTCAATAGAGCGGTTCTTAAGTGTATTTATTGAGCATACTGGTGGTTGGTTTCCGTTTTGGGCAGCGCCAGAGCAAATACGTATTCTGACAATTAATGAAACAGTCACAGATTACGTAGACGAAATAACAACGATACTGCGCGAAATTGTACTGATGACGCCAATAAAATATAATGAAGTAAGATTTACAGTAGACACGCGCAATGAATCACTGGGCAAGAAAATACGAGAGGCGACAGCTATGAAAGTTCCAGTTCAGCTTATTGTTGGGCCAAAGGACAAAAGCGCACGGCAAGTTAGTGTTCGTACACGGGACAGTGAGCAAAAAATTGCACTTGATGAGCTGAAGACGTACATCAAGAAACTCTAAGAGGGCATGCGATGATGATAGAAGGTCTGTATGTCCAGTGTCGGCGAATGTGATGGGTGATAATCAGCTGCCAATTGCAAGTTTGCGCGATCGCGTTTATGCGCTGATGTCTGAGTTACCGAACGATAAAGTTACGACTTATGGTGATTTAGCGGCGTTAGCTGGATATCCATATGCAGCGCGACGTGTTGGTGAAATTGCACATGGTGGTCCGACTAATTTGCCGTGGCATCGTTTAGTGAACGCAAAAGGTGGGCTAGCGATTGGCTTTCCGGAAGGGCGAGTGGCGCAGAAACAGTTACTCGCCCAGGATGGTATAGCCTGTGATGAGCGTTGGCATGTGATTGAATTTGAGGAGCGACGATGGCGACCAGAACTGTGAACGAGGCTCCACTCGTCGTAATCGTTGGTCCGACAGCAAGTGGTAAGACAGGTTTAGCAATTAAGGTTGCTCAGCGGTTTAGAGGTGAAATAATCTCCGCAGATTCTCGGGCGATATATCGCGGGCTTGACATTGGAACGGCAAAGCCGAGTATGAAAGAGCGCGACGGGGTCGCACATTGGGGTTTTGACTTAGTGAACCCTGGTGAGCGATTTACGGCTGCAGATTTTAAGCATTACGCCGATGCGAAAATAACTGACATACGATTACGAGGCAAAGTGCCGATTTTAGTTGGGGGGACAGGGTTGTATGTTGACAGTGTTGTTTATGACTATACATTCACGGCTGTATCAAATGATTTAGAGCTACGCGCAAAATTTGAGCAAAAATCTCTTGCAGAGCTACAAAATTATTGTAATAAGTACAATATTAAATTACCGGAGAATAATAAAAATAGGCGATATGTCATTAATGCAATCATTCGAAAGGGCGCTCTACCGCAGAAGAATACTGATAAATATAAAGACAAGATACTAGTCGGAATAATGACGGATAAAGCTACGCTTAAAGAAAGAATAAGAAATCGTGCAAAAACCATTGTAAATGATACTACGATAAATGAAGCGATACAGGCAGCGCGAACTTGGGGTTGGGACAATGAAGCTATGACTGGAAATATCTATCCGCTGGTTCGAAAATATACAGCAGGAGAGTTGACGCGTAGCCAGTTAGAGGAAAAATTTTGCACGCTTGATTGGCGTTTGGCAAAACGACAGTTGACATGGCTGCGTCGCAATCCGGAAATATCATGGCAGCATCTTGAACAGGCGTATAGCTACATTGCTTGGCGTTTGGATGATAGATAACGACCGTGGTACTATAGAGTAAGAGATTTGATCATGATTGATGCATTATTTGGTTCAAAAACTCGTGTAAAGTTACTCTATTTATTCCTTAACAACCCAGGGCAAGCGTTTTATGTGCGTGAAATTACGCGGTTGATTGGTGAACAAATCAATTCTGTGCGAAGAGAGCTTGCAAATATGCTTGAGGTGGGTATCGTTGCAAGTAATAATATGGATAATAAGCTGTATTATGAAGTAAATCAGCGATATGAGTATTACATACCGATGCGCGCTATATTTGCAGGGCAAACGTCAAAATCAGCTGCAAACGAGGCGCAAGCGGAAGTATACGAAGATATTATTCGCCGTACGGCTGGTGTTCGTGTTGCTATTGTAGCAGGGATCTTAGTAAGCGGATCTGCAAGCAAAGTCGATTTGCTGATAGCGGGCGCTATCTCGCGTGCTAAGATTAAGTCCATTGTCTCAACGATTGAGCAAGCGGTGGGGCGCGAGATTACTTATAGCGTACTCTCGTATGACGAGCTGTACTACAGGTTGAGCGTTCATGATAAATTTATTAGTGATATGCTAAATAATAAGCACCGTGTCATTGTTGATACTGGTGGCATTATAAAAACAGAGCGACAGTAAAGGAGGTGATATGTTTGATATTGAATATAAGGGTGGCAACGCGGTCGTTATTGCAAGTAAAAAAACGTCGTTAGTTGTAGACCCGAAGGTGTCGTTATTTGGACTGAAAGACTTAAAGGTAAAGGACTTAGTCGAGTTTGTTACTGAATCTCGTTTTGCAACTGGCAGGAATGATGCGCAGGTTATCATAAATAGCCCTGGTGAGTATGAGGTCGGCGATTTCACGATCATTGGTATTGCTGCGACACGCCATATTGATACCCCTGACGACGAAAAACGTTCGACGATTTACCGTGTTGAGTGCGGTGAGGTATCACTGGGAATCATTGGAAACATTGCACCTGGGCTAAGTGATGAGCAACTTGAGTCGCTTGGCGTGATTGATATCCTGATTGTACCTGTTGGTGGCGGTGGATACACCCTTGATGCAACAAGCGCTGTTTCAATTGTCCGAGCAGTCGACCCGAAGGTCGTTATACCAGTTCATTATCGTGATGCTGCTCTTCAGTATGAAGTCCCGCAAGATGAAGTCGAAACGTTTATTAAAGAGCTGGGTGCTCCAGTCGAGAATGTAACAAAATTCAAAGTTAAAAACGATAGTTCGTTACCATCGGTTCTAACGACAGTAGTGGTTGCACGTAGCTAATATGTTCTAGGCTTTGTATACCTTAATACAAAAACACCCCGAATGCAGGGGGTGTTTTTGTATATTTCCGCAGCAAGAGTTATTTTGCTGATTGTGCAATAATACCTTTCTTCTTGAGTGTACGGATTGCATGTGCAGAAAGCGTCATCGTTACTTTCTGTCCATTAACAACGAGCGTCTTTTTTTGAAGATTTGGTTTAAAAACGCGTTTAGTGCGACGCAAAGAAAAACTTACGTTATGACCGAATTGTTTACCCTTGCCGGTTAATTCGCAGCGTGATGCCATACTTTTCCACTTCTTATAATTAGTTGATATCAATCTTTTCTAGTATACGCTAGTTTTGGTCTTGCGTCAAGGACTGCTACAATAAGGTACATGGATTTTGGCAACATTATTGCTGTTTTGGTGATTATTTTTGTGTCGATGACGCTACATGAGTTGACGCATGGGATTGTTGCCTATAAACTTGGCGATGACACGGCGCACCTCATGGGGCGCTTAACGCTAAATCCGCTGAAGCATATTGATCCTATTATGACAATCGCACTTCCAATGACGATAATTTTCGCAAACGCATTAACGGGCGCAGCCATGCCGGTCTTTGGTGGCGCAAAACCTGTACCATTTAATTCTGAGAATCTAAAATATGGTGAATGGGGGGTTGCTATGGTAGCAGCAAGCGGACCGTTAGTTAATTTATTGCTCGCGTTCATGTCGTATGCAATAGTGACTTATATAGGCGACGGAAGTGTGGCGGGAAAACTATTAGCTACTTCAGTAGCTGTTAATTTAGGTTTTTTTGCATTCAATATCATTCCGATTCCACCGCTGGATGGTTCTCGAGTCTTTTATGCTATAGCACCTGACTTTATTCGTCGATTTTTCGAAGCAGTAGAATATTACGGTATAGTATTTATCTATATTGCAGTACTTGCTTTATCGCCAGTTTTGACGGTTTACATGCAAGCTGTTATTTACGGGTGTGTTAGCCTGTTTTCTTTAGTTATATAGAACCACGTGATATACTAAGGATAGCCTCTTTTGAGCGTATATGATTTTCCTAACATCATATGATAGGGATTCTAATACCGCTATTCCCGTGGGAATAGCGTGCGGAGACCCACCTTTGCAACAGCAGGGGAATATCAGTCGTTCAGGAGGGGCTTTTATGATATAATACGCAAATGGCAGGCTATTGGATAATCGCTCGCTTGGCTATAGTGAGAGGAAAGTCCGGGCAGTGTAGAGCATGACAGTCGCTAACGGCGACCGGAGGTGACTCTAGGGAAAGTGCCACAGAAACGAAACCGCTATCTCAAGCCTAATTAGGTGACTGGTAGTAAGGGTGAAAGGAGCGAGGTAAGAGCTCGCAGCGACGTACGGTGACGTACGGAGGAGGTAAACCCTGTCAACTGCAAGGAGGCGTGTCTATAGAATTGCTCGTTCGGGCATGCCGCTATCCGCTTGAATTATTCAGCAATGAATAATCTAGATAGATGATTATCCTCGACAGAACCCGGCTTACAGATAACCTGCCAATTTAAAAAGACCGTACTAAATACGGTCTTTTTAAATTTTGTCGGATTAAGCTATTTTGTAACTCGTTTGACGATAGCAGTAAATGCTTTTGGTTCGTTTACTGCTAATTCCGCAAGTATTTTGCGGTCAATTTCTACGTTGGCAGCGCGTAAATCAGCAATGAGCTTACCATACGTCGTGCCGTTTTCGCGAGCAGCGGCGTTGATGCGGGTAATCCAGAGACCGCGAAGATCGCGCCGTCTATTGCGGCGATCCCGGTATGCGTATTGCAGTGATCGGATAACGGCTTGTTTCGCAAGCCGAAAACTACGTGTACGACTATGTTGCATGCCTTTTGCGGCTTTGATGATTTTCTTATGCTTCGCTGAAGCAGTGACTCCTCGTTTAACTCGCATAATCCTATACTCCCAGTGCTCGTTTTACGTTTTTCGCCATGCCGCCTTTAACAACAGCGGCGGTTTTGATATTACGCTTGCGAGATTTACTCTTCTTAGAGAGCATATGGTTTCCGAACGCACGGCGACGGATGAGTTTGCCGGTACTGGTTAGCTTAATACGCTTAGCAGTGCCCTTGTGGGTCTTCATCTTTGGCATTATTTACTCCTTATTACGATGCTGAGGTTGCGCCCAGCCATCACTGGTTTCTGTTCAAGTATTGCCTCATCCTGCAGCTGTTCAAAAACTCTGTCTATGAGCTCGTAGCCCAGCTCTTTATGCGCCATTTCGCGTCCACGGAAGAATATCAAAATTTTTACTTTGTGTCCTTCTTTGAGAAATGAGCGGATTTTTCGTAACTTTATTTCTAGGTCATTACCACCAATCTTCAAGCCGAAGCGCATTTGCTTTAGCTCGCTAGCTTTATTGTTGCGTCGAGCTTTTTGCTGCTCTTTCATTTTCTGGTATTGATATTTTCCCCAGTCAATAATTTTTGCAACAGGAGGGTCAGCTTTCGGTGATATCTCCACTAAGTCAACCCCTGCCTGACGTGCAGCGTTAAGCGCGTCTGCACGACTCATGACACCAAGTTGTGTTCCGTTTGTGTCTATGACACGAAGTTCTTTTGCTCGGATGGTATCATTGATACGAATTTTCGTATTGATCGCAATCTCCTTATAAAAAAGTTACATTAATGAGATAACACTCGCACAATATAGTATCAGAGGTGGGAAGAAAATTCAAGCTCTATGTCCGTTTACAGTATAATGCTTCTGCGGTATGGATTTATGGTGATACTATTCGGACTGATTAAGATTGGCGATTACGCGGATATTTTGAAATAAGTCGTACGGTCTCGGTCTGAGCGTGTCGGGTGCTTTTTGAGTAAATTAGTTGATTTTGAGTTGCGTTTCTACGAATCATAGAACTACCTTGGTTGTTTAAAGATTGTTGTGTTTACAGCTACGTTTACATCTGTTATTTTTAATATTTATTATATTTTGAATCATTTTTTTCGCCAGATATTGTTGATTTTTTAACTACAAATTTGATAAGCGATGGATTAGTTAGCAGTGTAAAATATCGGAGGATAGTAGGGGCTTGAGGTTTGGTCGGTTAACCTGGAGAAATCGTAACCCCATGTAGCTGATGGATGAGTATTAGAAGTAAGAGTAAGTTGTAACTATACTATTGTAACGTTTACCGTCTCATACTCTTATACCATGCACTATAGATATCTAAGCAAATAGTTTTCCTGCGCGTATTCTTATACTGTGGGGGATAAGCAGTTCTCTTCAAGCGCTAACTATTTATTATTAATATGCTTCTAATTTTACGTTATTTACTGGGTGCTCCATTTTGATTCCGTTTTAGTTTTAGTTTTAGTTTTAGTTTTAGTTTTAAATACCGTTTACTGAGTCTATATTGCTTTTGGTATGAAATGGTGATACAGTAAAGGTAGATGCGGGGCTGATACAGCGTTCGACATTTGGACTTTAACAGGCTATTTTGCGTACCGACTTCTGACGTAATCAGAATTAGTAATTGCAACATTTGCAAAGAAAGCAAAAGCATTCTTCGCATCATTGATGCCAAAGCAAGCCGCTTTTGCGCTTGCTGCGTAATATATCGCAGCCATGCTTGGTTTTAACGCTTGCCAGAAACTAAGCGTGTCGTATTTTGCAAGATCGATTCATGCGTGCCCGCTTGAGTGCGGTGAATTTAAATTTTTTTCAGCTCGTAGTTGTTGTATGTTTGTTTGGTTTTCGGGCAACTGCTGCGGTTATTGTAAAAACCGAACTATGTGCGTAGACGAATAGCATGTTACCAAATGGACCCGGGGGCAGTACCCGGCAGCTCCACCATGTAGATTTGACGACCAATTAGGTCGTTTTTTATTGTGTATTTGAACCTACCCCCCGGGCGTGGCAAGGGAACGACGACCCATAGTAATTTTCGACAGTATAAGTCCTTTTCTTTACGGGTTCGTTTTATATTCAGTTCAGTGCTGTGGACTAGTCGATCTCGTTTTAGTTTATTGAATCTCCAATGTATGAGTAACTTATAAGTCATTACATAGTTTAAGTTAGGCTAATCAACACAAGCTATTTAAAAGATCTATTAACATATCTACGGTTTACATTTGCTCCATGCTTATTAACCTGAACCGAAAATAATAAATGCACCAGAAGACATTTCATTTCGCATGAGGATATAAGACGAAACATGTATAGGGCAAACGGCGGTTGCTGATAATAGTTAGAAAAAAAGAGGGAATATCTATGCTTGAGATTGGAGACGATGCCTCTCAGTATAAGTATAGTCTCACTCTTTTTTATTTTGATTCGTCGTTAATCGTCAATATGCACCTGGAATAAATCTGTGGCTCATAGTGAATGTGAGCCACAAAAAAGTGGATGATTCTCATCAACGCGTAACAACTTAGATGCCGCTCGCGTCCACATATATTTTCTTAGAACGCCATAAAAAACAACCACCTGCGAGTAGTGGTTGTTTTTATCGTGGAGTTTTCAGAAATATGTTTATTTTTGGTTCTTGTACAATTTTTTTGCTCAAGAACTACCCCTATAATATGACGGAAAAGTGCTTGTGTCAATAACTTTTTGGGATTTAATCAAGTAAAAAATACCACAAATCATAGCAGTTGTTTTTGATGCGATTTTGAATTTTTATTCTTAGGATGAGGCGGGCGGAACAACAACGATAATTAACCGATCTCTATGTCTCATAATGAAAAATCATTAGCATTTCAGTTACACCATAAGCTTGTGTATTTGATCGGACTTATACGCAGGAAGAAATGGAAATATCCTGATCTCGCATTTTAAAAGTGTCGCCCATTTGTATAGCTGAAAGAACTATATAAACTTCTCTGTATTTTTGTCGTTTGAGATGTAGCCTAATATGGGGGCTCGGTATAGTCTATGCTCATGTTGCTTGAATATGAGATCAGAGTTTTTCTAGCAGAATTAATTTGAAAAGGTTTAAACGCATGGTAGCTTGCATATTGAACTACCATCGCAGCAATGCTTACTGTATTAGAAAAGGCTTGTTTTCAAGGTAAAACTTTAAACGTAGAGCCAACCAAGTAGTACTGCGAACTCAATGATGTCAAAGCAAAAGGGCACTGCAACATTTAATAACCAGCAACGTCATGCAGCTCAGGATAAGCCGGGAATGCAGAGAGGTTTGGCTAGGAAGCATTGGACAATAGAAATTTTAGATAAGCAGACATCTCGGAAACGCATCAAAAGTCGCTAAAGGGAGAGCGGGGCGAAACGTATCTTTGTCGGAGCATGAAGATACGTTTCGCCCGCCCGGATGCTCCTATGGAGCGAGACTGTAATGAAGATCCTCTATAGACTTCAATAAGGCTATCGCACTATTTTCGAAACAGTGTTTTAGCGGTGCTGTCAAAAAGCAGGTTAGCTCATAGAGTCAACTTACTTAACACTAGATGTAGGGTCGGCCTCATGCAATTGTCAGATTTGAGGTCTAACTCAGGTACTTGTAGGACATAATGGTTTGCTAGACGCTATTTATAATCTAGTTCTAGAATGCGTGTGTGAGGTTATTATTCGGCATAATTTTTTGTGGATGCGGCGAGACGGGTTAATAAATTAATTTTTTGATGGACATTTTATTATTTTTAAACTGACTAGAGTGTTGCGCTCTAGTATTGTTTTGGTATATCTTAGACGGTTCGTCGCTACTTTTAGCATTAGTAAAATATGCAGAGCAGGTTTGATAGTTTCGGAATCGTTAATTCAAATCAATCATTTAACGCTCGGGATTTGAGATGGTTTTCTTGTAGAAATTTATTGAATCAAGCACCTGTATTTTATTAAGTATGCATAAGTAAATCATGTAAAAGTTATGTAAGTCGTGTGTTCTTTGTTTGATCGATTGTTTCTTGAAGATACTATAAGAGTGTATCTAGTCTGGCATTTTACGATCCTGTTTTTTGTCTTATTAGAGCAGGCTGTAACATTTACTAGGAAAAGTAAAATGCTTTGTTGTAAAACAAACAAACAGCTCTTTAAGTAGCGCAAAATGGCTGAATAAACAGCAAAACATTCCTTAATGTTGTTAATTTAGCTACGTATAAATTAATCCAACATAAATAATAAAGAACAGAGGTGATATTGATGAGTAAAATACAACATAGTAAATATGTCTACGAAAGTAATGTCAAATATATTGACGTATAGCGTTGTTTGTGCTAGTATTGAAACATAGCTTTGACAAAACAAAAAGCGACAAACATTAACAATTTAAAATACAACACCTTGCAAAGTTAGCTTATACGACGGAAACTAGGTGGCAGCACAAATACTATTTTATGAACATTCTGTGAAGAAATTTTTCATAAAATAAAGAGTTCGTATTTTATGCGAAACGTGATACCACCTAAGCTCCGCCGAGATATGTACTCTTGGCGTTGTAGCGCGCGAAAGCTTGAGCGCTGCGCACCTGATAAATCCTTGATGAAGTTATCGTCGGCGAGAATCAGGTGCGTAGATAATAGACTCGCAATCGCAAGACTAGATGCTCGCGTCACGCGAGCGGTCAATTAGGCTATAAGCAGCTAGCGGCGACCCTAATAGTTGTTTAGAAAGGTGTTTCGTTTTTCGCGAAACTGCTTATATGCCTTTAAGGGTGGTGGTATCATAATAAATATGTTGAGACGCATAGTAGCTTTTATAACGGTTTGTTCAATTGTTGGGGTTCTCGCCATCATGCAGTCGTCTACTCCTTCGCATTCAAGCCCGTTGATTATATTACTGGTGTTCTTACTCTTATATATGTCGGTGCTTGGGGTGCTGACTTTTTTGTTGCATAGTATACGACTTATCTTAGTTCGTATCCGTAGAAGCAAGGCGGGCGACCATTACGGCAGCGTTTCTTTCTCTCGGTCAATCGCATACGGGAGTGTTTTGGCGTTTTCGCCGATTATCCTTATGGCTGTGCAGTCTATTGGTGGGCTGAAGCTGTATGAGATTATGCTCGTTGCTGTGTTTGAGGCGGTGGCAATATTTTATGTTTATAAGCAGCAATAAACCTTTGAAGCGCTAGTAATATTGGTTACTCTTATGGTATAATTTAACAGATATGGAACCTAGGCAGCAGGAACAATTAGCGCCAATTGGAGAAATTCAACCGGCAGCGTCTCAATATGAGGTGGGTGCAGCACAAAATTCTCTTGAAGTAGCACAGAGCGGCGTTGAAAATCACCGTGAGATTGGATCTGTCCGAGCGGAAGCGGTTCAAGCTGCTGCTGCGGCAGCCCCTGCGCTTCCTACTCCGGTATTACCTGCACAGTCAGACGGTGGCGTAGGGGTTTCTGACGATACGACAGCTATGCTAGCGAACGATGATGATCTAATTGAGAAGGAATGGGTCGATAAGGCAAAGAAGATTTTAGCTGAGACGAAAAATGATCCGTATGAGCGCGAGTGTAAAATCAGTGAGCTGCAAATTGAGTATATTAGACAGCGCTATGGGCGAGTGATAGGGCAGGCAGAAGACTAGGATGGGGGCAGAGTGGGCGCACTAGTGGTACTTTTTGTTACAGCAGCGTTAATTGCGGCTGGCGCAACAGTTATATTTTTCGTGTATCGCGGCACACTGCGCGAAGCGAAGAACTACGAGCGCGGACTGAAGATGGTGCCGATTTTAATCCATTTACCACCAGCGAGTGACGATATCGCGGGTGAAAATCGCGATAAACGCGACTTGACCGAGGAAGTATTGTCGCAAGCACAAGTAATGTATAACATTATTGCAAGTACTGCTACGAAGGGATTTAAGAGTCGAATCTACGGTCAGCGTCATCTGTCGTTTGAAATCGTGGCGCGTGATGGGCTTGTGTATTATTATGCTGTCGTGCCGACGGTTCTTACGAGCGTTGTGCGCCAAGCGGTGGCAGCGGCATACCCGTCAGCACGACTCGAAGAGGTAACGGAACACTCGGTGTTTAGCAAAGTGGGAAAGATGAGTGGGACGATTGGCGGTGAATTTACTCTTAAGAAGCATTATTCATATCCTATTGCAACCTACATGGAATCAAAGCGCGATGCATCGCGTGCTTTGCTGAATGCGATTTCTGCAGCAGGACGTGAAGATGGCATTGGGTTACAATTTTTGATTCGCCCAGCACGCGACAACTGGTCAAAGGTTGCCGTATCAATGGCTGAGAAGATTATTAAAGATAAACAGAGTGGCAAGAAGTCTCCGCTCGGTTCATTTTTCTCGCCAAACGAATTGATGGAGGCGCTGTGGAAGCCGCCGACTGGGTCGGCTGATAGCAATAAAGGTCCTGGTGAAGAAAATAAGCAATTAAATGCAGTTGAGCAGGCGACAGTTGAGGCGATCCAGGAAAAGACGCGGTATCCTGGTTATGAGGTTCTGGTTCGTGTGGTCGTGTCGTCGAATACAGCAGCACGTTCGCAGGGTGTCTTGAAGAATATTGTTGCAGCATTTGCATTGTTTGATTCGCCAACGTTTAATGGCTTTAAGTTTAACCTATCAAAGAATATTGAAGAGCTAACCTCATCGTTTATCTTTAGGTTCTTTCCGCAACAGGTTAACCAGAACATATTGAACAGTGTAGAGCTGGCAACGCTTTTTCATCTGCCAGATCAAAACAGTATACCTACATCGCAAGTGAAGCGGCAAATGAGCAAGCAGGTCGATGGTCCGACACAAGTCATGGAAACGGGACTATTGCTTGGCTATAACGAGTTCCGTGGTGTGAAAAAACCGATTCGTTTGAGCGACAAAGACCGTCGCCGTCATATTCATGTGATCGGACAGACTGGTGTTGGAAAGTCTGTGTTGCAAGAGAATCTGGCATACCAAGATATGCTGGATGGTCGTGGTTTTGCGTTCGTTGATCCGCACGGTGACTCGGCGGAGGCGCTCTTAAGTAAAGTGCCAAAGGAGCGCGTTGAGGATGTTGTTTACTTTAACCCAAGCGACATGGACAATCCGATCGGACTAAATATGTTTGAGTTTGATCACCCCGACCAAAAAGACTTTTTGGTGCAGGAGGCAATTGGGATGCTGTATGGATTATATGACCCTGGACATACGGGAATCGTTGGCCCGCGTCTTGAGCATATATTTCGAAACTGTGCGTTGTTACTGATGAGCGATCCGGGAGGTGGTACGTTTATTGATATTCCAAAATTGCTTATTGATGACGCGTTTATGAAGAGCAAACTGAAGTATGTTACCGACCAACAAGTGCTTGACTTCTGGACGAAAGAGTTCCCGGCGTCGCAGCGATCAAGTGAAGCGGGCGAAGTCATTAGCTGGGTTGTGTCAAAGTTTGGGCCATTTATCTCTAATGATGCAATGCGAAATATTATTGGACAGAAGAAAAGCGGATTTAATTTTGCGGATATTATGAATAATCGTAAAATTTTGCTCGCAAACTTATCAAAGGGGAAGATGGGCGACTTGAACTCGAAGCTCCTTGGTATTATTTTTGTGATGAAGTTCCAGGCAGCAGCAATGGCTCGCGCAAACATACCAGAGGAAGAACGTAAAGATTTCACGTTGTATGTTGATGAGTTCCAGAACTTTGCGACCGATAGCTTTGAAACTATCCTTAGCGAAGCGCGTAAGTACCGGTTAAGCTTGGTGCTTGGTAACCAGTTTATGACACAGCTACAGGAAAGCCTGCGTGAAGCAATTTTAGGTAACGTTGGCACGACGATCACCGGGCGTATTGGTATTACTGACGCAGAGATTATGGTAAAGCGCTATACTCCGGTGTTTGACGCGGAAGATCTGACGAAGTTACCAAACTTTGAGTCGGTTTGTGTGGCGCAGATAGAGGGTGTGCCTTCGGCGCCATTTAGTATGAGCTGGGTTCCGCCTATGGGGCAGAGCAATCAGCAGCTCGGTGATGCGCTGAAGCGGCTATCTGCAGTGAAATATGGACATCCACGTGCACAAGTAGAACGAGAAATCTTTGAACGACTTAAAACGGCAGATACTGCACAGTCTGGAGCAAAGACAGGGAGGGCGGCTCCATCCGCTGGGGCAAAGTCTGGTGGCATTGGTGCGCCAAAATCCAGTAGTTCATCATTTTTGGATGAGTGGCTCGCTAAGCGTAAGCAGATGACAGGGGGGAGTGGCCGCCCACCGGCAGCGAATATTGCGAGTACAGGCAAAATGATGCCGCCACAGCCAGCCGCCCCGCCAATGAGCCCGCCTCCGGCGTCTACCTCTGGGGCAATAAGCAATCCGCTCCAATCAGGTGCGACCTCAAAAATGGGCGGTTATCCTGTTGCTAGCCAATCGGCGGCTCAATATGGCAACAATATGCTTCCACAGCAGATACAGCATCCTGGGTTAGCAAATCAGTCGGCAGCCTCTTCGCTGCAATCGGCGAGCAGTCTAACGCCTACATCAACTACCGCTAGCTTACGCGACGATTTTAATACCGTCACGTCCGTGCCGCAAACCGGAATGATATCGTCGCAACAACCGCCACAGCAGTCGTCTGATGGGCGTATGGACGCAGTGTCATCCCGCCAGGATGATGAAGTGACGATAAAATTACGGTAGAGACTTATTTATGTAAAGGTAATGAGTCTGCGAAAGTCTTTTAAGCCTTAACTTGGCTCCTACCTCTATCCCTACCTATCTTTACCAATAATAAGCAGTCGGAAATAGTCGTAGACGAGCCCGACAACCCACCCAAGCCCAAAAGCAGCAATCGTTTCAGTGCCTGATAATTGGTAACCATATGCGCGTGCTATGAGATAGGTGGCAAGCACGAGAACGAACGAGCAAACTGCCCCTGATAAAATAGCGTTTGGTCGCGCGACAGAATTACCGACAGCTTCGCTGGTCTTTTCGACGACTTTGTTATGAATAATTTTACTGAAGGTGCGACTCGGCGCTGACATGTGAGATTGCACTTCGTCCATAGTTTTAGCGAATGCTTTTTCTCGCTCCTGCTTAGAAATCGGTCCTTTACGTCGTTCGGCTGGTGATGGGTCACTCCGCTCCGTTTCTTGGCGATTTTCTTTTTCGGCCTTTGCAACAGCTTCAAGCGTTTCGCGGCGCGCGTTTTCAAGTCTTTCCGCTTTATTTTCGCGAGTTGATTCTCGTTCACGGTTCTCGCTTGCAACTTCGTATTGCTCGGTAGTGAACTCGCGCAACTCATTTAATGACTCTCCCTTTTCGGTTGACCCTGATAACTTTTCGTTGTTCATATACCACCCCTTGTTTTAAATATGTGTTAAATTGTACCAGTACTAAAGTCGCGGCGTATTAAGCGGACTTCTTTTTTCAGTTGGCGTGAGCGTGCGTAGAAGAACGCAACGACGGCGAATATAATCGCTGCAAATGCGATGTTCTCGTTAGGACCGGTATGTGGCAGTTGTGCAACAACTGACTCAACCTTTTTCTGGACAGGGCAATCAACGTTGATATTGACAGTGTTTCCGAATGTATTTGTCATGACGCAGTCGTAGGAATTTGGGTTGCCTGTGCCGGCGCCTTTTGCGGCAATCGTGCTCGCGAGTTTTACGCTAAATATACGAGTCTGTGTCTCACCTGGTTTTAATGTTACTTTTGGCCATGTCAGCAGTGTTTTTGTCGCGATTCCATCTGATGAATTGTCGTCTGTGAGCGTGCCGCCACCAGTGTTTTCTAGACTAGCGTATTGCAGAACATCGGCTAGATCCTCCTTGATCGTGTATTCTGTTGCTTTTAGTCCTTTGTTGGTGACGTTAATTTTGTACACGATTTGATCAGTAGCTTTTGCCGCGATCGTTGTGGCGTCGGTGTTGTTCTGTGACGTATTTTGTGCGGTCTTGGTTTGAATAATTTCAGCATTGCATTTTGTATCGTTGATCCAAATCGTTGAATCGCCGGGACATGGTTGGCAGTTTGGGTCTGTTTTGAGTAGGGCTGGGTTCTGCGGGCACTTTGCTGGTGGAGCGATTGTAAAACCCTTGGTGCACCCAGCGCTCGTTCTATCGCCAAGTGATGTTTTGATCGTTAATTTGACCGAGTAACTACCGGGAGTCTTCTCTGTGTAAGTTGCGACGCTTGAACTACTCTCTATCGTTTTAACAAGTGTGTTGTCACGGTATACCTGAAATATATACTTTGAAATCGTTGCGCCATCTGTGACAATCCCGCTGCCGGTGAATTGATAGGTATCGCCATTCTTTTTGATATCAAGTGCCGAGCATGTTGAGGTCGGATTTTTAGGCGGCGTTGAACAGTTAGGGTAGGTTCCTACTTGACCCGGAGGGCACGCTGGTCGCGGCGGGATAGTAAACGTGATCAAGTTACCGCATGAGCGCATAATGCCAAACCATAAGCCGGTTGATGAGGATCGCCCAACGTAAGCAGAGTAAGAACCGCTATTTCCCCAAAGACGTTGTGGTCGGTAGTAGAATGTACGCGTACCGCCGCTCGTTTTTACGGTATAGCTTCCTTCGCCGCTTGAAGCACCAAAAACAGGCTTCATCCCCCAGGAATACAGTCCCTCACTACTGCGGTGATACTCTAGATTACCGGTTGCTCGTTGGATGTCGGCACGAGAAATACCAATGGCAGTGTATAGATCGCGAATATTATTGACGTTCTGGTCGTAGCTAGACATGACAGCGCTTGGTGTATGAGTGCCGCCGTATACCATGTCGGTAGCATCGGCTGCGCTTGCTGGTTCTGGTGCTTGAAGCATCGTAAATGACTGGACGATAAGCGCGAGAGCAGTAAATATAAGCCCAAGGCGGCGTGTAGTTTCCTCTTTTCTCAGGCGTTTAGCATAAAACCCTAGTTGCCCGACGAGTGCAGGGCTAAACGAAAGGTTTGATACAAGCTTTCTAAACATAGTGCAACCTTTTTTTGTGTTAAAATTTCTGAGATAACTCTCATTTGACTATTAGTTTAGCATATGCGTTTACAGATAGCAATAACTTGAATGAACAATTTTTTTTATGGTATAATCGGTGTAGAAATGAATAATCTGAGTTGACAGTAAGCGAGGGAGATTCCATATGGCTAAACAAAAAGACGACGGTTCTTATGATGGTTCACAAATTCAGGTTCTTGAAGGTCTTGACCCGGTTCGCAAGCGTCCAGGCATGTACATTGGAAGCACGGGTTACGACGGTGTTCATCACTTAATTAAAGAAATTGCCGATAATTCTATAGACGAAGCAATTGCTGGTCATGGTACACGTGTTGACGTGCGAATCCTTGAAGATGGTGGTGTTACGATTACCGATGACGGGCGTGGCATACCGGTAGATAAGCATCCGAAAACTGGTTTGAGCACGCTTGAAACAGTATTAACTGTGCTGCATGCTGGCGGTAAGTTTGGCGGCGGCGGCTATAAGGTATCATCTGGATTGCACGGTGTTGGTTCAAGTGTAGTGAATGCTTTGTCAAGTCGAATGATCGCTGAAGTCGCAAAAAACGGTTCAATATATCGAATTGAGTTTGAACGAGGCAAAACAGTCGTGCCGTTTAAGAAAAGCCGGTTAACGGACGAGAATTGGACGCGCGGCACGCGGATTACGTTTTATCCTGATCCTGAAATATTCAAAGAAACGACGAAATTTGACTATAAATGGGTCGTGAGCTATTTGCGCCATCAGGCTTATCTAACAAAAGGCGTGTATGTGACGGTTTATGATGAGCGCACCAAAGAGCGCCAGGCGTTTTATTTTGAGGGCGGCATTCGCAGTTATGTGAAGAATCTCAACGTTGGTAAGGACGTTCTTGGTAACGAAATTTTCTACGTTGAAAAGCAAGTTGATGATTCGATGGTTGAAGTAGCAATCCAGTATAATGATTCCTATGTTGAAACAGTAAAACCGTTTGCAAATAATGTGTTAACTCCGGACGGTGGTACGCATTTAGTTGGTTTTCGGTCGGCACTCACGCGCGTTATAAACGATTATGCGCGCAAAAATAATTTGCTAAAAGAAAAAGAAGACAATTTATCCGGCGATGATATTCGCGAAGGTTTGACGGCGGTTATTTTGGTGAAGCTGCCCGATCCGCAGTTTGAAGGCCAGACGAAAAATAAGCTTGGCAATCCAGAGGTGCGGCGATATGTCGAACAAGTAATGAATGAATACTTTGCGTATTTTCTGGAAGAGAATCCAGCGATTGCGAAGAAGATTGTCAATAAAGCATTGCTTGCAGCTAGAGCGCGCAAGGCAGCTCGAGCTGCACGTGATAATGTGATTCGTAAGGGTGCGCTTGATGGCGCCAGCCTGCCTGGTAAATTAGCAGACTGTTCAAGTAAGAATCCAGCTGAGTGCGAACTCTACATCGTTGAGGGCGATTCAGCTGGCGGTTCAGCGAAGACGGGGCGCGACAGTCGTACACAAGCTATTTTGCCGCTGCGAGGCAAGGTTTTGAACACTGAACGGGCTCGTCTTGATAAAATGTATGCAAATCGCGAGATACTAAGCTTGATAAAGGGTATGGGTGTCGGTATCGGCGATGCGTTTGATATGCGCGGTTTGCGTTATCATCGTGTTGTGATTATGACCGATGCCGACGTTGACGGTAGCCATATCGCGACACTGCTTATGACATTCTTCTTTCGGTATATGCGTCCGGTTGTTGAAGGTGGTCATATTTATCTAGCAAAGCCGCCACTATTTAAGTTGAAGCTATCGCAGCATAAACAGGAGTATTTGTATAATGAGGAAGCACTTGATGCAAAGTATCAGGAGTTGATTGCTGCCCGCAAAGAAAAAGGTGTCGCGATTGATCCGAGCGAGCCGCTCGTTAGACAAGCAGGATTGAGCGAATCGTCGTTACAGCGTTACAAAGGTCTTGGTGAAATGGATGCTGATCAGCTATGGGAAACGACAATGAACCCGGAAAATCGTGTTTTGGTGCAGGTTCGGCTTGAAGATGCAGAGCGCGCTGATGCAATTTTTACTAAATTGATGGGTGATGAGGTTGAGGTGCGTAAAAACTTTATTCAAGCAAACGCAAAGAAAATGAGTCTTGAGGAACTGGATGTCTAATATGAACGAAGATAATGCAATGCAACAGCAAGAACATAAACCGGTAGAAGGCGAGGTACTGACGCAGACCGACCACAGTCATTCAAAGACTGTTGAAATTCGTACTGTTGAAGATGTTATGGAAGATAATTTCCTGCGGTATTCAATGTCGGTGATTGTTGATCGTGCATTGCCTGATGTGCGCGACGGCATGAAGCCGGTGCATCGTCGTATCGTGTATGTGATGGATAAAATGGGCATCGGCCCATCCTCGAAGACGGTTAAGAGCGCACAGATCGTCGGCGAAGTTATGGGTAAATATCATCCGCATGGCGATTCATCAATATACGATGCAATGGTGCGTATGGCGCAGGATTGGGTTGGACGCTATCCGCTCGTGCAGGGTCAGGGTAACTTTGGCTCTATGGATGGAGATCCGCCAGCGGCAATGCGCTACACTGAAGCAAAAATGACGCGCGTGTCCGAGGCGCTTTTGGCAGACATTGACAAAGAAACGGTTGATTTTCGTGATACATACGACGCGACACACCGGGAACCTGTTGTATTGCCAGCAAAGTTGCCAAACCTGTTGCTTAACGGGCAGGTTGGTATTGCTGTTGGTATGGCGACGAATATTCCGACGCATAATCTTGGCGAGATTGTTGACGCAACAGTAGCATTAATTGACAATCCAGAGGCGACGCTTGACGATCTCATGAAGCATATTAAGGGTCCTGATTTTCCAACAGGGGCGGTTGTATATGGCGGTGCTCCAATGCATCAGGCATATGCAACTGGTCGCGGTAGCGTGACAATTCGCGCAGTGGCGAATATTGAGGAGGCGAAGCGTGGACGTCATCAAATTGTCGTAACAGAGATGCCGTATGGTGTTAACAAGGCAACGCTTATCGAAAAAATTGCCGATCTAGTGCACGATAAGAAGCTCACGACAATCAGTGATCTGCGTGATGAATCGGCGCGTGGTAGTGTTCGCGTGGTAATTGAGTTAAAGAAAGATGCATATCCAAAGAAGGTGTTGAATCAACTTTATAAATTAACGGCGTTACAGACGAACTTCCACTATAATATGCTAGCACTTGTTGAGACTGGCACGAATCCAGTGGCATTGCAGCCGCGAGTACTCGGGTTGCATGATATTCTACATGAATTTATCAAGCACCGCCAAAAAGTAGTGCGGCGACGTACAGAATACGAACTGCGCAAGGCAAAAGAACGGGAGCACATTTTAGAGGGCTACAAAATAGCACTTGATCATATTGATGAAGTAATCCGAACGATTCGTGCTAGTAAAACGCAAGATGAAGCTGAGAAGGCATTGATTGAGAAATTTGGCCTGAGCGTTATTCAAGCAAAAGCAATTCTTGCAATGCAGCTACGCCGTTTAACAGGCTTAGAGCGCGAGGCGATTGAGAATGAGTTGGCTGAGCTGCGAAAGAAAATTGCACACCTCGAAAAAGTCTTGGCAGACGAGAATGAAATTTTGCGTATTATCAAGGAAGAGCTTCTTGAGATCAAGGAGAAATATGGTGATGAGCGTCGTAGTAAAATTATCAACACAGAAGTTGGCAAGTTTAGCGATGAGGAACTAATCCCAGAAGAGGACACAGTTGTATTAGTGACAACAGAAAACTACATTAAGCGTACACTTACGAGTGATTATCGGCGTCAAAATCGTGGCGGCAAAGGTAAGCGCGGTATGACGACGAAAGAAGAAGATGTCATTGATCAGCTTGTACCAGCCAGTACGCACGATTGGCTGCTATTCTTCACGAACAAAGGTCGTGTGTTCCGCCTCAAGGCATATGAGGTGCCGGCAGCGAGTCTTGCGGCTAAGGGTGTCGCAGCAGTTAACTTGCTTCAATTGCAGCCTGAAGAGAAAATTACATCAATCATTAACCTCGCGAAAGATGCAGGGAGTGATGGGTATTTGTTTATGGCAACGACCAAGGGTACCGTAAAAAAGACGGCAATTTCCGACTATGCAAATATTCGAACAAATGGGTTGATCGCAATAAACCTAGATGATGGCGATGAACTGCGCTGGATTAAGCAAACTGACGGCAAAAGCGATGTGATTATATCAACATCTGCCGGTCAAGCGGTGCGATTTAACGAGGAAGAGTGTCGGCCAATGGGGAGAGCGGCACGTGGTGTGCGTGGTGTGCGGCTGCGTCCAAATGACAGCGTAGTCGGCATGGATGTTGTAACATCGGCAGATCAAACACTTCTGGTCTTGAGTGCAAATGGCTATGGAAAAATTACAAAGGTAGCGAATTTCCCAAGCCATAAGCGTGGCGGTGTTGGCATTAAGGCGGCGACGGTTACAGCGAAAACTGGTCCGATCGTTACGGTGCAAACGCTTGAGTCTGACGCGGTTGAAGCGATTATTATCAGTCAGGGTGGACAAACTATTCGTGTTGGGCTGGGTGACATACCAACATTAGGACGTACAACGCAAGGCGTGCGTGTAATGCGGCTTAGTGATGACGACAGCGTGTCGTCAATCGGCATTATGCGTGATTCAGGAGAAGATGAAGGTTAGCATATAATATGACGATTTCTCCATATTTAGTAGCAGTTGCTGTTGGGTGGGTTATTGCTCAGGGCGCTAAGTATATTACGGCAGCGATAAAAGCGCGCAGCTTGCATGTGTTTGATCGGCTATATCTGTCTGGTAATATGCCAAGCGCACACAGCGCAACGGTTGTGTCAATTGCGACACTTATCGCGCTGCGAGATGGCGTTGATAGCGGGCTATTTGGTCTCGCAGTGGTTCTGGCGCTTGTTGTTATGTATGATGCTATGATGGTGCGCCATTCGGTTGGTGAGCAAGGAGCGGTTATTAAGCACATCTTGAAAGAGTCAAATATAGCAGTAAAAGAACCTCATGTAGCGGATGGACATACGCCGCTTGAAGTGATTGTCGGTGTGTGTATTGGTATGCTTGCCGGTATTGTTGTATTTTACACTACAAAATAGCCAAAAAACAGTGTTGACTTGCTAAAAAAATCGCGCTACAATGATGGACAGTCTAGTTGCGAGATGGAAGAAACTGTAGTTCTATTATGTAGTTAGGCGTAGTGCTATTTAACAATTTAATTGTGCAATAATCATCGTCAGTCTATTTTTGAGTAAGATAGACGTTTCAAATCAATGAAACATCTTTTATGGAGAGTTTGATCCTGGCTCAGGATGAACGCTGGCGGCGTGCCTAACACATGCAAGTCGAGCGGCAGCGAGGGGTGCTTGCACCCTGTCGGCGAGCGGCGGACGGCTGAGTAACGCGTGGGAACGTGCCCCAAAGTGAGGAATAACTGCCCGAAAGGGTAGCTAATACCGCATATTATCTTCGGATCAAAGGATTTATCCGCTTTGGGAGCGGCTCGCGTCGGATTAGGTAGTTGGTGAGGTAATGGCTCACCAAGCCGACGATCCGTAGCTGGTCTGAGAGGATGACCAGCCAGACTGGAACTGAGACACGGTCCAGACTCCTACGGGAGGCAGCAGTGAGGAATCTTCCACAATGGGCGAAAGCCTGATGGAGCAACGCCGCGTGCAGGACGAAGGCCTTCGGGTTGTAAACTGCTTTTATAAGTGAGGAATATGACGGTAACTTATGAATAAGGATCGGCTAACTACGTGCCAGCAGCCGCGGTCATACGTAGGATCCGAGCGTTATCCGGAGTGACTGGGCGTAAAGAGTTGCGTAGGCGGTTGTATAAGTGAATAGTGAAATCTGGTGGCTCAACCATACAGGCTATTGTTCAAACTGTACAACTTGAGAGTGGTAGAGGTCACTGGAATTTCTTGTGTAGGAGTGAAATCCGTAGATATAAGAAGGAACACCAATGGCGTAGGCAGGTGACTGGACCATTTCTGACGCTAAGGCACGAAAGCGTGGGGAGCGAACCGGATTAGATACCCGGGTAGTCCACGCCGTAAACGATGGATACTGGCTGTTGGAGGTATCGACCCCTTCAGTAGCGAAGCTAACGCGTTAAGTATCCCGCCTGTGGAGTACGGCCGCAAGGCTAAAACATAAAGGAATTGACGGGGACCCGCACAAGCGGTGGATCGTGTTCTTTAATTCGATGCTAAACGAAGAACCTTACCAGGGCTTGACATCCAGGGAATTTTTGGGAAACCAATTAGTGCCGTTTGGAACCCTGTGACAGGTGATGCATGGCCGTCGTCAGCTCGTGTCGTGAGATGTTTGGTTAAGTCCATCAACGAGCGCAACCCTTGTGTCTAGTTGTATTTTTCTAGACAGACTGCTTCGGTAACGGAGAGGAAGGAGGGGATGATGTCAGGTCAGTATTTCCCTTACGTCCTGGGCTAGAAACACGATACAATGGCTAGTACAATGCGCAGCGAAGCCGCGAGGTGAAGCAAATCGCACCAAAGCTAGTCCCAGTTCGGATTGGAGGCTGAAACTCGCCTCCATGAAGTCGGAATCGCTAGTAATCGCAAATCAGCAAGTTGCGGTGAATACGTTCCCGGGTCTTGTACACACCGCCCGTCAAACCATGAAAGTGACCAACACCCGAAGTCCGATTCGTCGGCCTAAGGTGGGGGGCATGATTGGGGTTAAGTCGTAACAAGGTATCCGTACCGGAAGGTGCGGATGGATTACCTCCTTTCTAGGGAGTAAATAATGCCTGGTAGTTGAGAAATCATTACCGGAGCTAGGTCGGTCTCGTAAACATACTAAGCTTATATGTTTACTTTGTAACCCTTTGGGGTGAGACAAAGCTTACGAAAAATCTCAAAAGTCTGGCAGATTATTGTACAATTAAGTTGTTAAAGTGGTAAATAGTAAAATAAGAGGTTATTTAGAACCTCTTATTTTGTATGAATACGGAATAATATTACCTATTACCGCCGAAGAATAGACTGAAGAACGTAAGTAGAAGCAGCTCGTGCAAGTTGACCATAACGACAATTCCGACACCACACGCGATTAGTCCGTACAACTGGTAGCGGCTATAGCTGCCAACGCCACCACCGAACATATCGGCGAGCTGTCTGTGCCATAATGTGACCGCACCACCTGTGCACAAAATCATAAAACCGATAATAAATGATGTCCAACTAAATGTATATGTCATATTTTTAGTATACCACTTGATATCGTGGTCTGTATAGAGTAAAATAGTTAAAGTTCATGTACATTAAATATTTTTTTACGGGGATATAGCTCAGTTGATTAGAGCACCTGCTTTGCAAGCAGGGGGTCCAGGGTTTGAGTCCCTGTATCTCCACCATAAGATCATGGGCGATTAGCTCAGCTGGTTAGAGCGCGTCACTGATAATGACGAGGCCGGAGGTTCAAGTCCCTCATCGCCCACCATGAACTAATTGTCGTACACTGTATGGGCGCTTAGCTCAGTTGGCTAGAGCACCTCGTTTACACCGAGGGGGTCGGGGGTTCGAGCCCCTCAGCGCCCACCATGAGTCTTTTGCATGAACCATCGCCTTAGGGCGGTGTCTTTTTTATATTTGTTGCGGCTTTGTTATATGTCGTGATTTCCGTGCTGGTTATGGTTTCCACTTCTTGATTGGCTTGTCTATCAGGGCGGATTATTTTTGTATATTGAGGTTGTGGCGGCGTGTTGAAATCCGTCGTTGATTAGCTGGACAAAGGGTAGAGTGAGGAAGATTAGGTGTAATTGTATGGCTGACTTGGTTGAGCAATTTCTTGAGGTGGTCTGAGCTAGGAGGTTTCCTTTGAGGTGCTGAGAGGCGTCGCGCCTACATGGGTAGCGTTGGGCGAGACGAGAATAATCGCTCGCTCTGCGCAGCATGGAGCATATCTCTGAGGTGTTGGAGGTGTAGGATCAAGAGTTTTTTGGAGTTAGTGGTGGTAGCAATCAGGAGAAGACTTCTGAGGACGGTTCCGGGAATGTGGGGGGGCTGGCTGCTTGTTTGCGTATTTGTTGTACTAGGCGAGTAGCGTGGTTTGTCGCCGAAAAATGTATGTGTTTGTCAGTGAGCTATGTGTTTTAGGTGATATTTGCCAATTTCTCCTTGCCTACTGTATCAATATTATTTTATATATGACGACAGCAGAGTTATCTAAAAGACAGCAGATTGTCCGCACCGTGGTCGGATCGCAAGAGCTTGAAGGTGCGCCCATGGACGTTTGTATGAGGTATTCGCTCAAGGGAAACTTTCTGTTGACAACCTACTGGCGTTGGCGCGCCGAATTGTTGAGGACGCTGGTCGTGGCAGTCTAGCTAGTCCGAAGTAGAGGTATCGTATAATAAGAACATGTCGAATCACGCTTCGCCCTCCAACTCTCAGTCCGATCCTCGTCGCAGGCTAATCCGTAATTCTACGGTTGAGTTCTTGATATTCACGGCGCAGGACGGGAGTAGCAGCATCAAGGCGCGGTACGAGGATGAGACGGTCTGGCTGACACAGAAGCTGATGGCTGAGCTGTTTGGTATCTCTCGGGCCAACGTGGCGATGCATCTGCGCAGCATCTATGACTCAGGCGAGCTGGACGAAGCAGTAACCTGTCAGGAACTCTCACAGGTTCGTCAGGAGGGCATACGTTAGGTCTATAACCTTGATGCCATCATCTCGGTCGGCTACCGGTTCGACTCGGTGCGAGCCACCCAGTTCCGCCAATGGGCTACTCGGGTGCTGCGCGACTTCGCCGTCCAGGGCTATGTCATTGACCGGCAGCGCATGCTTCAGGAGCGAGTGGTCAAGATCTGCTTGATGGTGAGTTATCGGTTAAGCCGCCGCGCGAGTATATTAAGCAACTTATGATTAGGGCGACACAAATGATGGACGACCTAATCGTACTTGCGAAGAGGTACCGATGTTGTGCAGATACCGCAGAACAGTATCGTCGGCGACGTCAAAACGGTCGGTGATTTTCTGGGTCAATAGCACATCGGCGTACAGTTGCTCAGTTTGGCGTTTTTGAGCATCGTTCAAGCCTCGTGTTCTCGGTTTGATGTTACGACGCCTGAATCCTGCTGCACTCGGAATCGGTGAGCTGTCGCTGGTGCTGCACCATGTGGCGGACTGACGTGGACGGCGCGGTTGAGTGACTAGTGGAGGCAGTGGGAGAATCGTCGTGATGGTTTGTTGGGGTCGCCCAGCAGGCTGGGCGACCTTTCCGGAGGGAGGCGATGAACTGCAGCAGCTCCTTCCAGTTCTTGGTTTGAGTGGTGCTAGGGCTACCATACAGGTTGCCTCATAAAAGTTAGTGAGGTGTTTTTATTGACGTAAAAGCACTTCGTTTAGTAAAATATATATAAAGTGAATGTTCTCGGCTGTAAGAACCTCTGGCGATTGACGAAATTGAATCGTGGAGAGGCGTTTTGATAAGTCAAAATTACAACAATTTTCCAGTAGAAACTATAGACAAACAGTTATCTAAATGCTACGATGGATGAAGTTGGAAAATCACCACAGCTTGAACGTAGATTGTACGTGCGTCGGTTGTTATGACGCTGGTAGATGTGCGCTCAAGTATGACGGGAGGAGTGCATGTTGTTTAACAATTTAGTGATGTAAGAAAAGATTGACGGCACTAGGATTGTGAATAACAACTACTAGTTAAGTCAATGCATAAAAAGGTACTCAAGGGCACTGTAGTGGATGCCTAGACGTATATTACCGATGAAGGACGTGGAAGACTGCGATAAGCTTCGGGTAGCTGTCAACAAGCTTTGATCCGGAGATTTCCGAATGGGAGAACCTAGCATGAGTAATGTCATGTTGCCTCACGCTGAATACATAGGCGTGTAGAGCGGGAACCAACTGAACTGAAACATCTTAGTAGGTTGAGGAAGAGAAAGTAAATAACGATTCTCGGAGTAGTGGCGAGCGAAACGGGAAGAGCCCAAACCTTATAAGTTTTTGCCTGTTCGCAGGCAAATAAGCTGATAGGCGAATGCTTACAAGGGGTTGTGATATAACACACGACCAAGCCAGAGAACTTGAATTTTTTTCGAGGTATCTGGTTTGCGACTACTGGCTATCAACGGTAGGTAAGGTAAGAAAACGGCGTGGTTAGCAGAATAGTTTGAATGGCTAGCCAAAGAACGTGAAAGCCGCGTATGCAAAAACGACGCTGACCTTATATGTGTTTTATCGAGTAGGACGGGGCACGAGAAACCCTGTTTGAATCTGGCTGGACCACCAGCCAAGGCTAAATATAATATACGATCGATAGTGAACTAGTACAGCGATGGAAAGGTGAAAAGAACCCCGGAAGGGGAGTGAAATAGATTCTGAAACTCAGTGCCTACAAGGAGTCGGAGCCCAGCTTGCTGGGTGACGGCGTGCTTTTTGTAGAACGATCCAGCGAGTTAATTTTTAGTGCAAGGTTAAGTCAGTTGACGGAGCCACAGTGAAAGCGAGCCTGAATAGGGCGACAAGTACTAAGGATTAGACCCGAAACCGGGTGACCTAACCATGAGCAGGTTGAAGCTACTGTAACAGGTAGTGGAGGACCGAACCAGGATACGCAGCAAAGTGTTTGGATGACTTGTGGTTAGCGGTGAAATGCCAATCGAACTCGGAGATAGCTGGTTCTCCTCGAAACAGTTTTAGGACTGGCGTCATGTGGTAGCAGTCGGGGGTAGAGCTCTGTAAAGGACTGGGGGGAGCAATCCTACCCACCCTTAACAAACTACGAATACCGATTGTGGAATCATGGCAGTTAGAACGGCGGAGCTAAGTTCGTCGCTCAAAAGGGAAACAGCCCAGACCATCAGCTAAGGTCCCTAAATTTACGTTAAGTGGGAAACAAGGTGAGATTTCTTAAACAGCTAGGATGTTGGCTTAGAAGCAGCCATTCATTTAAAGAGTGCGTAACAGCTCACTAGTCAAGAGATTTTGCGTGGAAAATGTAACGGGGCTAAACGTAATACCGAAGCTATGGGTTCATACATTTGTATGGGCGGTAGAGGAGCGTTCCTATCAGCGGTGAAGCAGTATTGTAAAGTATTGTGGAGCGTTAGGAAGTGAGAATGCTGGAATGAGTAACCATAAGATAGGTGAGAATCCTGTCGGCCGTAAGAGCAAGGTTTCCTGAGCTATGGTAATCATCTCAGGGTTAGTCGGGCCTAAGCCGAGGCGCATAGCGTAGGCGATGGACATCAGGTTGATATTCCTGAACCGGCGTAGTTTGTACACTGTTCACGGAGAGATATTCGGAGCGGATTCATGGTATGTATTCGTCCAACCGAGCGGGAACGCAAAGGGAGTGAAAGTTACTCTACGGAGTGACGATTCTGAAAAAGGCTCTGGCTAGAAAAGCAGGTGTACGCGTGACTATGTCCGCCCGTACCGCAAACCAACACAGGTGCTCGAGTCGAGTAGACTCAGGCTTACGAGAGAACCTTCGCTAAGGAACTCGGCAATACAGCGACCGTAACTTCGGGATAAGGTCTGCCCCCACTTCGGTGGACGTGTTGTCAGTTTCAAAGCTTAAGGTATGGTTAAAAGAGTATCTTTAATACCATCAATTCTTTTAGAGATAGAACCATGCTTTTGGAACTGAAGCTCAACGCATCTAACGATGTGGGGGTCGCAGCAAAAGAGCCCACGGAACTGTTTACCAAAAACACAGCTCTCTGCTAACACGAAAGTGGATGTATAGGGGGTGACTCCTGCCCGGTGCTGGAAGGTTAAGGGGAACGCTTTACGGTGTGAACTGAAGCCCCAGTGAACGGCGGCGGTAACTATAACCGTCCTAAGGTAGCGAAATTCCTTGTCAGGTAAGTTCTGACCCGCACGAATGGAGTAATCATGTGGGCACTGTCTCAGCGAAGGACTCGGTGAAAGTGCATTGGCGGTAAAGATGCCGTCTGTCCATACCAGGACGAGAAGACCCCATGGAGCTTTACTACAGCTTTACATTGAATACGGTTTCAACATGTGTAGCATAGGTGGGAGACGTTGAAGCAGATACGCTAGTATTTGTGGAGTCGCAATGTGAAATACCACCCTTGTTGTGATTGTGTTCTCACGCTGACCGTTATCCGGTTAGCGGACCGTGTATGGTGGGTAGTTTAACTGGGGCGGTTGCCTCCTAAAGAGTAGCGGAGGCGTTCAAAGGTTGGCTAACTTCGGATGGAAATCGAAGTGATAGTGTATGCGCACAAGCCAGCTTGACTGTGAGGATCACAATCCAATCAGAGACGAAAGTCGGAGCAAGTGACCCGCTGTGAGTACTTTGTACAATGTATGTGGGAACGACAGCGCACACGGATAAAAGTTACCCTGGGGATAACAGGCTTATAGCGCCCAATAGTTCACATAGACGGCGCTGTTTGGCACCTCGATGTCGGCTCATCACATCCTGGAGGGGGAGCACCTTCCAAGGGTTCGGCTGTTCGCCGATTAAAGTGGTACGCGAGCTGGGTTCAGAACGTCGTGAGACAGTTCGGTTTATATCCGGTATGGACGTTAGGAAATTTGAGAGGATCTGCCCCTAGTACGAGAGGACCGGGGTGGACGTACCTCTGGTGTACGGATTGTAGCCACCTGCTGCATTGTCCGGTAGCTATGTACGGATCAGATAAGCGCTGAAAGCATATTAAGCGCGAAACTGACCTCAAGATAAGATTTCCCTATGAGGACACAGAGAGACTATCTGTTTGATAGGTGCAAGGTGGAAGTGTGGTAACATATGGAGCCGAAGCATACTAATAGTCCCATTGCCTTTTTATGTCCTTATCTACGGCGCGAATGTTTGCATTTGTATCGTAGATAAGGTAGACTTAACTAGTAATTGGTGTTCATGAGCACCACTGTCAATCTTTTACAAACCGGCTAAAAACGGACATCGAAGTAAGGGGTTTGGCCCACCAGCGAAGCTATACTGGGACCAAGCGCTTTAAACCCCTTTCTTCGGTGCCCATGGCGAGGAGGAAACACCTGTTCTCATTCCGAACACAGAAGTTAAGCTCCTCAGCGGCGATTATACTGCGAAAGTGGGAAACTAGCACGGTGCCGAATTATAAAAAGACCATCCGAATAGGGTGGTCTTTTTCGATTGGTGCGATTATACAATAGCATAAGATATAGAAAATTAACTATATACATGATTTATAACTATTTGATTTAGCATAATCAAGACTTGGTGAGCTCTTAGTTTTCTTGGGTGTCAGAAATTTGCTCGGCTAACTATGATAGGACGGCTCTTTTAGGTTGTAGCGAAACTAATTTAAGTTGTCTTGTAAACCAAAAGTAAGCCCGAAGAGGGCTTACTACAGCATTCTCGAATCTCGCAGAAAACGAGAATTGTTGTGGTGAACCTTATGGTTTTTGATAAGATTCAAACAGGTGCCTACCTATAATATCGCACCATGCGCATATATGCAATAGTTTTTATATCATAATTTTTCGTTCTGTAACCATTGACAGTTTGAAGCGTTTGTGCTAAAATTAGAGCATACATATAACATATGTGAGGTAACGTGAGGGTTTTGGCAATCTTTTGTAAAGAGGTTCCATAACCCTTTTAATATATTGCCTACAGGGCAGGGAGGATTAGATATATGGCAGGAACAAAGGCAGGCGGCAAAAAAGCAGCACAGAAAAACTTAGCAAAAGACCCTAATTTTTACGCTAAAATTGGCGCAAAGGGTGGTCGCAACGGGCGTACGGGTGGTTTCGCAGCGAATCCGGCGTTGGCGCGTATTGCCGGTGCAAAGGGTGGTCGTATTTCGCGGCGTGGTAAAAGTAAGAAAGTAGCACAAGACGACGCGACACTTGCAGCGTAAATACGCATCGCTTGTATTAAAAATACCCCGAGCTATGGGGTATTTTTTGTTACACGATAACGTCGTAGCTGACATGTGCGTGCATCATTAACTCGCCATGTGTGTAGACAGGCAAGGCATTGGTAGTGATAACGTTTGGTTTGTATACCCGTTGCAGTGCAGTGAGGGCAAAGTGATCGTGTATGCAGCCAATCGCGGTAGGTATCAAGCGTTTCTTCAATGTAGTCTTCGCATATATGAATATTAAACTCACGCGCCAATGTAGTCGCCCGATCCCATGCGCCGCGCTCCATGGTGAGCAGCTCAATGTCTCGTAGATATTGCTTATGGTTTAGCAGTGCGTGTCCGAATTCATGTAAAAGCTGTGCTTCGGCATATTCAGCCGACGCATCATATGTAATAGCACAAGCATTATGATTCCAGCAAAACACCTCGCCTGAGATAATGGTGAGGTGCTGTAAATGCGGTATGTTTGCTGCTTTAGCGCGTAGTTTTGGCAAGAGCCAAGTAATCTTTTCCACAGTAATAACATCCATACACGACCGCTTCTTCAGGGTGCTTTGCCTGAATAATCTTTGGGCAAGGAATGTGCGGTGGCAAGTGGTCAGTTAATATCTCGGACAGAAACTCACCGTAGCGTTCAAAGTATGTACCGACGCTGCCGCCGATAATAATAACGTCGGGCTGTACGATAGGGACGACTGCTAAAAATCCGCGCGACACGCGCCCGGCGATTTGTCGCCATGCACGCTTGCTTTTAATGTCGCGGGCGAATTTTTTGTAATCGCGGACGATAGCGCGCCCCGAAGCGAAGCTTTCCCACTGCCGAACCTTTCCTTTGTATTCAACGAGTGCTCGCCCAGCTTCGCTATAACGCAAGCCGGGGTCAATATAACCATTCGTGCAGATACCACTCCCGATACCGGTGCTGATCGTAACGTAGAGTGACGATCGGGGAATACTGCGCAGCGCGCGCGTTTCTGATAGCCCAGCAAGATTAGCGTCATTCTCGATAAGCACGGGAACGCCCGGCAAAAGGTTCTTGAGTGCTGTATGCGCGTTGAAGTTTGCCCAGCCGAGATTTTGACACCAAACAGCAGTACCGTTACGAATGATTCCCGGTAGTGCAATCACGACAACGTCGACTTTTTTGCCAGTATAACGTTCGCGTATAATTCGCTTTAGCTCTGCGGTGTACTGAGCTGGTTCTTTTGGTGTGGGGAACTTGATCGAGTCGCCCATTCTGCCGTTGTCTGCAAACGAGGCGACGAGCGTTTTTGTCCCACCAGTATCGATCGTAACTATCATACATCTAGCATAACACAGCGTACCAGGCTCACTACCTTTGCGACACATTTATTAGCAGCTATGCCAATCCAATAGATCAAGCGGATAATTTCCATTAATGCTTGAGTGCCGCCTGAACTGGTTGTAGTATGCGAGATACCAATAAATCCTTTCCGGCACAATTGATGCACGTATGTTTGGAGATAAGCATTCCTCTTGGATAGTACGATTGAATCTCTCAATATGGGCATTGTCATTACTCTTGCGCACTCTGGAATGGCGCAAGGCAATCCCTTTAGAATTCAGTTGATCGTGAAACCATTTACCAAACTCTGGCCCGTTGTCGGTTTGTAGCATCGCCAGCGAGATACCGAGATAATCTTGTCCGCGCATAACAAAATGAAAGCTCGCCCGCTGATTGCATTTGGGAGAATACTCAGCATAGGCAGCACGCGAAAAGAGATCTATGAGTGTATAGACATAAAAGCGCCCGCCATCTCTTTGCACGAAATGAATAGTATCCGCCTGCACTAAGTCTCCTGGTTTATTAGCTAGCGGGCGCGGTATATAAGGCCGATGCCGTTTCCACTTGCTTATAGGTTTTTGTGAGACCTTGGCGCCGCAAGGTACGCTTAACGCTACTGAGTGATACCGCTACGCCGCGCTCTTGCAGCTCAAGATGAATAAAATACGCACCGCGGCCGCTCCGCTGTCTTTCTGTTACAATAGCCGCAACTATCTCGTCTGGCAATGTATGAGGATGATGCCGCGGCGCTGAAGACAAGGTCGGTATATGAGCATTCCATGCTAAGTCTAGGGTCTTAGCTTTTTCTATCCATCGATACAGCGTCGTCCGGTGTACGCCGCTCCGGCGGGCAGCTTCAGCGACACTCATGCCTTGGCGTATGACCAGATCTACTGCCGCTCGTCTAGCCTTTGGAGCGTAAGGATTGTTAGAATAAGCCATAGCAGACTACTCCTTTCTGATTAGGTGGTACTAATCTAGTGTAGGATAGTCTGCTTTTTTAGGCAGAGGATGTTGCGAAGGTAGTGAGCCTTTACGCACAGTTGATTTTTATGTAGAAAAGATGGTATAATAAACAAAAGGAGCTTTTTAGAAAGGAGATGGCGATGGCACATCAGAAGGAAAAAGGAGCGATTATCGGATACGTGCTGGTTGGTGCGTTGCTAACAACAGCACTTGCTGGCGGTGTGTATGTGATGCGCCATGGTACAACATCAACAGGCGACGCTACGCAGATGGCTAAGACAAACGAAGTGGCGAAAACTGATGCGGCGGACACAAATAAAAAAGAAGAGGTGAAAAATTCAAATACATCAACGCCAAACGATAAAGCGAATAGTAAAGACTCAGTTGATACTGTTTTAAAACAGCAGGCGGATAAGAATAAAGCTGATACTAAAAAAGCTGAAGATAAAAAGCCGACCGAAGAAAAGGCTGAGCAAAAGACAGGTACGACGACGACACCGACGCCAGCACCGGTTCAGACTCAGCCGAGTAATCAGGCAAGCGTGACACCAGCGACAACGCCGACAACCAGTACGTCGCCAAACTCTGGACTGCCGCATACGTCGACTGCGCCAGCAACAAACCAATTACCGGCAACCGGCCCTGGTGAAACAGTTGTCGTGGCGGTTGCCGGCGTCATTCTATTGGGTGTCAGTATGGCATATATTCGCTCACGACGACTCATCTAGACACTAGAGGTAAAATACGCTATACTAAAGAGCAGTTGATGGCATAGTTGTTTAGTGTGCTTTCAGGGAATATTAACGTTAAGAAAGGAGTATTGGCGGCTTTCTACGATTAGATGGCGGCTAATAACGAGTATTTATGGCAAAAGCCACGATTACAATGGATGACCTTTTGAGCGGCGATGGCGGAAAGCAGCTTGTTGCGGGAGAAATGGTCACCGGGCACGTGTTAAGCGTGCGAAAACACGAAGTATTGATTGATTTGGGTGCGCATGGCGTCGGTTTTGTGCCGCGCCGCGAAGTTGGTTTTGGTCGGCAACTGGCGGTTGGCGATGAGGTTGCGGCAAGTGTCGTTGATGCGGAGCTTGATAACGGCTATAGTCTTTTGAGCCTGCGTAAAGCAGCGAAAGACCGTGGCTGGGAAGAAGTTCAGGCAAAGATGGACGCTGGAGAGATTATTGAGGTGACGCCGCACGACGCAAACCGTGGCGGTTTGCTGGTAGAATACGAAGGCGTGCGCGGTTTCTTGCCGGTGTCGCAGTTGTCGGCAGAGCATTATCCGCGCGTTGGCAGCGCTGATAAAGACGAAATTTTGTCGCGACTAAATGCTTTAGTCGGGCAAACGATTCGAGTTCGCATCTTAGACTGTGACCGCAAGGCGAATAAGCTGATTTTCTCGGAAAAAGAAGCGATCAAAGATGGTCTAGCGGAGCGATTTGAGAAGTTGAAAGTTGGTGATATAGTTACAGGCGTAGTCACGGGTGTGGTTGATTTTGGTGCATTTGTGAATGTTGATGGCATTGAGGGTTTGATTCACATTTCGGAAATCAGCTGGGAGCGCGTCAATAA